>JANPLH010000287.1:0-4740 GCA_031426435.1 Saprospiraceae bacterium
TTCGGGATTGCCAAAGTTGAAGTTCGTACCGTAGATGTTCGATTTGTCGCCTTGTTGCACCAAGAATTCCTCCCGGCCCTGCATCCCGGCGATGACGACTTTCAGCGTGGGCAGGCCTTGCTCGTCGTCCACCATTACCTCCGCAGGGTTGGGCATAAAGCGGGTGACCTTAGCCTTAAATGTTTGATTGTCAAGTAAATAGGATTTTTCAAACTCATTTTTGCCCAAGGATGCGAACAGCACTGGCTCGTGGAAGGTGAAGCTACGCCCACCTATTGTCACTTGAAAATTCAGGTAAGTTTCCCTTGACAAAAACGAATTGGAGGCGCTGCCCTCCCGGATGCCCATCATGCCCTCTTTACCGAAGTACCTCGTGACCCCCGCACCGAGGATGATGACTATCATGGCAGAATGGAAGATAAGCAGCGACCATTTTTTCTGCTGCACCATGCGGAAGCGCACGATGTTGGCTACCAATGTGATGCAGAACAGCACCAACAGTAGCTCGAACCATCTTGCCGTGAAAATGACTTTTTGCGCAGCACTAGTGCCATAATCGTTTTCGATGAAGGTGGCAACGCCGATGGCGACGGCGAAGAGAATCATGTATAGGCCGGCGGCGGAAGTGGAAAAGAGTCTATCGAACAGCTTTTTTAGCAAATCCATGCTTGATGTATTTAACACCGAGGCTCGTAGGATACAGAGGGACACAGGGATACTGTATTGAATGCCAATGGTTTAGGCGCTGTGTTCCTCCGGATTCCCTGAACCTCCGTGTTGAAAAAAATGGGTGGGCAAAATTAGCATTTAATAGTGGTGCCGACTCGACCCAAAACTAAACTCAGCTTGAAAAATTGCCCGTTCAGCGGCTTTGGATAGATAGACGCCCAAAACTTTGGCCATCGTCAAACCAAACCAAAATTTTGTTTTCCTGCCCAAAGAAATTACCTTTGCCCGGATTTTTCCGAAGGTAAAAGATTTACAACAATATGATTTGCAGCTTTCGGTACAAATCCTTTAAAATCAAGTTTTTAAAAATTATTTTATTTCAATTGATAAACACTTGAGAAAATGCGCCGTACAAGTGGCGGCAATAATTGTCTCATCGTTTTTTCAGAAAAAAATTAAAGTTCATAGCACATGGCTCTGATAGGAAAAATTAGGCAGCAGAAATGGTTGTTGGTTGGCACACTTGCCGGAGCATTGATTTTGTTCATCGGCATGCTGATGTTCGACAACCCAAATCAAAACTTTTTCGGAGGCAGCCAGACCACGGTCGGTGAAATCGAAGGAGAGAAAGTGGACTACCGGGAGTTTTCGGGCACCCACGAGATGCTCTACTCTAGTGGTGGTGGTGATGGCTTCAGCGATAGGGCCTTCCTTTGGAATTTTTACGTTGACCAAGCCATCGTGCAGAAAGAGGCCAAGTGCATGGGCGTCGGCGTCAGCAAGGCAGAGTTGCTCGAACTCCAGTTCAGCGACGACGACTCCAAGCTAAGCCCCATCGTCGCCAGCCGCTACCGCAACCAAACCACCCAGCAGTTGGACAGGGAGCAGCTCACGCAGTTGAAGGACATCGTGACTAACAACAAGATTGATCAGATGATCAAGGACAACCAGTTGGTGGCCGACTTCAAGTACCGCTGGGCGCACCAAGAAAAGGAAATCATCAAGGAACGCCTGCAAAAGAAAATCACCAGCATGGTCGAGAAGGGCATGTACACCCCTACTTGGATGGCTGAGGTGATTGACATCGAGCAGACCAAGACGATTGACTTCATGTACGTGCAGGTGCCTTTCGATGAGATTGACACCAAGTCCGTGACCCTTTCCGACGACGACTACAAAGCCTATTTTGATGAAAATAAGGCGCAGTTCATGCAGAAGGAAGAGACCCGCCGGATTGAATACGTTGCCTTGGACGTTAAGCCAACGGCAAAGGATTCTACCGACATCCGCCAGAGCGTGGCCGACCTCATCCCAGCCTTCAAGGCTGCTGAGAATGATACTGTTTTCGTTGAAAACAACCTTGGTACCATGGACGGTGCTTATGTGAAGAAAAGTGCACTGAACGCAGCCATTGCCGACTCGGTGTTCAACATGCCAGTTGGAGAGGTCTATGGTCCTTATTTGGACGGCAACATTTATAAAGCTGTGAAAATGCTCGGCAGGAAGGTTGTGCCCGACTCAGTGAAGGCACGCCACATCCTCCGCCCAGCCACTGATCAAGCTACTTTGATTGCTGCGCAAAAAACCATTGACAGCCTCAAGTTGCTGATTGAATCCGGCGCTGGCCGCTTTGACTCACTCGCCGTGAAGTTCGGTTCCGATGGCTCTGCCAGCAAGGGCGGCGACCTCGGCGTTTTTGGCCCGGGCCGCATGGTCAAGGAATTCAACGATGTTTGTTTCTACAAAGCAGAAGTCGGTAAATTGTACAGCGTGGTTACGCAGTCCGGTGTCCACCTGATTGAAGTGACCCAGCGTTACGGCGGCGGCGACGGCGTAAGCGTAGCTTATATCACCAAGGACATCGTGCCGAGCCAAGCAACGCAGGATGCCGTTCAAACTATGGCCAGCGAATTGCAGGAAGCCAGCAAAAACCTGGAAGAGCTGCGCAAAGCGGCTACCGCAAAGGGCCTTACCGTAGAAACTACCACGCCGCTCAATGTGAACGACTATACCATCGGTACACTGCCCGTGGGACAAAGCAGCCGTGACATCGTGCGCTGGGCCTTCGGTAACGACCCAAACGCTGACGACGTTGACCCTGGCGATGTATCACCTAATATCTATAGCTTCCAGAACCCCAACGAGTTCTTCGTGAACAAGTACGTGGTGGCTGGCCTCAAAAGCGTAATCTCGGATGGTACGCCATCTTGGAAGGACGTGAAGGAGGAAATTGAGCCGATGGTCATCAACCGCAAGAAGGCGGAACTCGTCAAGCAACAGACGCAGGGCAAAGACCTTGCTGCCATCGCTGCCCAATATTCGGTACAGGTGGATACTGCCTCGGCCATCACCTTTGCTTCGGCCTTCTTGCCAAAAGCGGGCAACCCAGAGCCAAAAGTCGTGGCAACTGCCTTCAAAATTGACCTCAATAAGACGAGCGAACCCATCGTTGGCAACACGGGAATTTTCATCGTAATGCCAACCAACAAAACGGAAGGCGCCGCCACTGGCAACGTCGCACAGATTCGCCAGCAAAGCCAAGTCAGCGCACGTGGCATGGCAAGAAACATGCTGATTCAAACCTTGCGTGACAAGGCCGACATAGAGGATAATCGTTCGAGGTTCTTCTAGTCAAATGATGAATCTTCCACCAAGAAAAAGGGCTTCCAAAACGGAAGCCCTTTTTCGTTGTAAAAATACCCGCCCATATGCACCTGCCCGTCTAAAGTCTATTGTCTTAAATCTATCGTCTTCTCTATCGCAGCGTTGATGACCTCACAAGCCATCTCAATTTCCCCTTCGGAAATGGTCAGTGGCGGGGCAATGCGCAGGCTGCGGTCGTTGAAGAGAAACCAGTCAGTGATGACGCCATTGGCCACGCATTCCAGTATGATGCTCCGCAAAATGGGGAACTCGCCAACCTCCACGGCCATTAGCAGCCCGGCGCTGCGCACGTCCTCAATGGCTGGGTGGACAAGCAGCTTGCGGAACAGCGCTTCTTTTTCCTTCACCTTTTCCCAAACTTTGTTTTCGGATAAAAAACGCAATGTGGCCAGCGCCGCCGCACAGCAAACCGGGTGCCCACCAAAAGTGGTGATATGCCCAAGGGGAGGCTCGTGGCCCAGTAACTGCATCACCTCCCTTGCTGCGATGAACGCCCCGATAGGCATGCCACCGCCCATGCCTTTTGCCAGAAGCAAAATATCGGGCACTACGCCAAATTGCTCGAAAGCCCAAAGACTGCCCGTGCGGCCGTAGCCAGCTTGTATTTCATCAAAAACCAGTAGCGCCCCTACCTCCGTGCAGCGTTTTCGCAATTTTTTCAGGTAATCATTTTGGGGCAAACGAACACCCGCTTCGGCCTGCACCGGCTCGACGATGACACAGGCGGTGGCCTTGTTTATCCGCTCCAAATCCACTTCATTGTTAAAGTCAATATGCCGGATGCCCGGCAACAATGGGTGGTAGCCCTGCGTGAAAGTCGTTGGCCACATCAAGCTGGCCGCACCTTGGGTACTGCCGTGGTAGGCTTCCCGGCAGGCGATGATTTCAGCCCGACCCGTGTAGCGCTTCGCTAATTTCATGGCCCCCTCGGTGGCCTCGCTGCCGGAGTTGGTGAAGTAGGTCGAATTGAGTGAATCCGGCAGTAGGTTGGCCAGCAGCGTGGCAAGTTCCACCTGCGGTGACAACACGTATTCACCGTACACCAGTGTATGCATAAAGCGGTCGGCCTGCGCCTTCACGGCTTCCACCACCGCAGGGTGCCCATGCCCCAGCACGCTGACGCTGATTCCAGCGATGAGGTCGAGGTAGCGCCTGCCCGTGCGGTCATAGATAAAAGAGCCTTCGGCCCGCTCAATTTCGAGCAGCATGGGGATGTCGCTGGTTTGTGCAACATGCTGGAGGAACTGCTGGCGAAGGGTCGGCATGAAGATTTAGCTTTTTGAATTTGATGGTTTTATAAGTCCCCCAACTGTGGTCGTATGACGATCTCCTCCACCACGGCAGCAGGGCTCATTTGCCAAGCGCTCCATACGGCAATGGCGATGTCGTTGGCCTGCATCAGTCGGC
>JANPLH010000288.1:0-3337 GCA_031426435.1 Saprospiraceae bacterium
TCCACAGCGTTCTGGACTTGCCAGGCGAGTGGCAGGATGCCTCGCCTACGCATAATATTTTCCTCCATGTCCCATTCCTTTCAGCCATAGAGACAAGCCCCCCAAAAGGGATGCGGTTTTGTTACCTCGTTTTCTATAAAAACGAAGCACCCCTCGGCGTGGCTTATTGCCAAATTAGTCCGTTCAGCGTTGGCGACAGCGTAATGACAGACGACGAAAACGACAAGAAATACCCTTGCCTGGTAAGGGCATTTGGGCGCATCGTGCGAAATTTTGTAGCGGGTAAAAATCGCAATCTGCTCATCTGCGGCAACCTCCTCCTGACTGGGGAACATGGCTTTTATTTCCCAGAAAATATTGACAAGACCACCGCTTTCGATGTGTTGGAAGAAGCACTGATATTCACCCAAACGGAATTGGAAGCCCGAAATATCAATATTGACGGCATTCTTATCAAGGACATTACCGAGCAACATCGGGCACCTGTGCAGGTGCTCATCGACCGCAAGTTCAGTGAGTTCACCTTCCACCCAAATATGGTGCTGAGCCTTCGGGAAAACTGGGAAAGCTTTGATGATTATATGAACGATATTTCATCCAAATACAAGGTACGGGCAAGGAAGGCGTTCAAATGCCTGGATGGCATCGAAAAGGCCAAACTAACTGAATATCAAATATTTAGCTACCAAGAACAATTGCATAAACTCTACAAATCCGTTGTTGACAATCAAGACTTCAACATGGTTGCGCTCAACGAATCATACATGCCCAACCTCAAAAAACAGCTTGGCGACAAGTTCAATATTTTCGGTTATTTTCTCGATGAGAAATTGATAGGCTATTATACGACCATTGAAAACCATGATGAACTGGAGGCACATTTCCTGGGATTTGAGCCGGATATGAACCGTGAGTACCACATTTACCACAACATGCTTTTCGACATCCTTAAAATGGGCATAGAATTGAAGATGAAAAAGGTCGTGTATGCTCGCACAGCCATGGAAATCAAAAGCACATTGGGCGCTGAAGCATTTCAAATGCTTTGCTATATCAGAGCCAATAACCGCCTCACGAACAAGGTACTTGGTCCCATCGTTGACTACATAAAGCCATCAACTGATTGGGTCCCCCGCAATCCTTTCAAGTAAATTGTAGCTTATTTCACCACCAACATCACTTTGTTTTTCTTACCGTTTTCCAACATGATGTACTTGCCATGAAGTAGTGATTCATGATTAATAATGGCATCTGTATTGGTAATTTTCTCCTTGTTGACTGAAATGGCTTGGCCTTGAATGGCACGCTTCGCTTCGGCTTTTGACGGCAACATATTCGTTGCCTCTGCCATCAAATCAATGATACCGATGCCATTGGCAAGCACAGATTTTGGCATCTCATAAAATGGTATTTCGCCTGCCACTGTCTCCAAGTCTTTTTCGCCCAATTCAAATAGAGTCTCTTTGCCGGCTTTGCTATTGAACAACAACTCCGAAACATTTAACACCGATTGGAACACAGGGTCCGAGTGGATGCGAACTGTTAATTCCTCCGCCAAAATCTTTTTGAGTAGCGTCGGATTGCCTGAATGCTCAGCTTCCAAAGCCTCCACCTCCTCACGTGATTTCAGTGTGAAATAGCGCAAGAATTTTGGCAAATCCTTGTCGTCGGCGTTTATCCAAAATTGGTAAAACTTGTATGGCGAAGTATAATCTGGGTCGAGCCAGATATTGCCTTCTTCCGATTTACCGAACTTCTTGCCATCGGCACGAGTGAGCAACGGCGTGGTAATGGCATGGGCATGTCCATGCAAATTGCGGCGGATGAATTCTGTACCGGAAGTGATATTGCCCCATTGGTCGCTGCCTCCCATTTGAATGGTAACGCCATGTTGCTGATATAGGCACTGGTAATCATAAGCCTGGAGCAGTTGGTAGCTGAATTCGGTGAAAGACATGCCCGTGTCAAGGCGGTTTTTAACGCTGTCCTTCGACATCATATAATTAATGGTAAGCGTCTTTCCAACATCCCGAAGAAAGGTCAGAACATCCATCTGCTTGTAAAAATCGAGGTTGTTCACCAAAATAGCTTGATTGCCTTTGTCTCCAAACTCAAGAAACTTCATCATCTGAGCTTGCTGGCTGGCCAAGTTGGCATCCAGTTCGTCAAAAGTCTTTAGTTCCCGCTCCTTGTCCTTGCCGGATGGGTCGCCAATCCTACCAGTGGCACCGCCCATAAGCACCACGGGGCGGTGTCCACTGCGCTGCAACAGGGTCAAGAGCATGATTTGAACATAGTTGCCAATGGTGAGGGCAGCGTGAGTGGGGTCAAAGCCGATATAGCCGGTCCGCATCCCCGTATTGATATGCTGTTCGGCATCTTCAGTTGTATTGTGCAGCATGCCACGCCAGCGGAGTTCTTCGATGAAATTCATTGTTATTTCTTTGAAATTAAGTTCGAACCAAATTTTTAGGGCGCAAAAATAGCCAAGTAAGCTTTGGATTTCCAATGCTTTGAAAAAAGCAATGCCCATGTCTGATGAAAACCTGCTACAATCGCCAATTCAAATATCTTTGCCCGCATGAACCTACCCTTTTTCATCGCCAGCCGAGTTGCTTTTAACAACCGTCAGTCTTTCACAGGGCTGATTGTGCGCATTGCCATTGTCGCAGTTGCACTCAGCCTGGCAGTGATGATTATAGCATCAGCTGTTATTTCGGGGTTCAAAAACCAGATTGGCGAGAAGATTTTCGGTTTTTGGGGACATATCCATATCACAAGTACCCAAATCAACCGAACAACGATGGAATCGGTTCCAATCAGCATTGAACAGCCATTTTATCCTTCGCTCGATACCCTTGGCCCAATTCCATATATCGAACCTCAAACGCTGTTTGGCTATGAATTGCCCTGGCAAAATGAGCAAAAAACCAGGGGAGGCATTCGGCATATCCAAACATTTGCCTTGAAGCCAGGCATTATCAAGACCAAAAAAGAGATTGAAGGCATCGTGTTAAAAGGCATCGGGAAAGATTTCGATTGGACCTTTTTCGACAAATTCCTAGTCGAGGGAAAACGACTTGAGCTACCAGACAGCGCTGGGAATGGCATTATCTTATCAAAGCAAACGGCTAACCGATTAGAGCTTGGGGTTGATGACAAATTCATTTTCTATTACGTGAGAGATGGCGAAGCCTTGGCCAAGCGGTTCATTGTCACAGGGATTTATAAAACCGGATTGGAAGAATACGACCTAAAGTTCGCCATGGTGGACATCCGAAAGGTGCAAGAACTATTGGATTGGGAACCCAACGAAGTCGGAGGTTTTGAGGTTTCA
>JANPLH010000289.1:0-45422 GCA_031426435.1 Saprospiraceae bacterium
CCACTTGCGCCTCGGCGCCAACTTCGTGAAGGTGCAGGAGGAAGTGCTGCAACTCAACGCCAACGCCCAAGTGGAGCACAAAATGGGCAAAAGCATGTTGCTTTTGCTGACGGATGCCCGGTTCCTGCGAGCGGGTGGCAAGGACTTCAACAACGCCGGTTTTGCGCACCTGCGCTACAACCGCAAGCTGACCGACCCACTTTCCATAGAAGTGTTTACCCAAGCCCAATTCAACCGCCTGCTTTACGTTAAACTTCGGGCGCTGGTAGGGGCGGGGCTGCGCTACCGGGTGTTCAAAAGCGCATCAGGGAAGAACCGGGCCTACATCGGCGCTGCGTACCTCTACGAGCAGAACCAGTTCACCGACAGCACCGAAGACCGCAATTGGCACCGACTCAGCGGGTATTTTTCTTTTACACTTCGGCCTTGGCAGGGTGTGACGCTCGTCAGCACCACCTATTTTCAACCGAAAATCACTTATTGGGAAAACCACCGCTTTGCCACGGAGTGGCGATTGGACACGCCCTTGGGCAAAAAACTCAGTTTTTTCACCGACTTTTCACTGCAAATGGACAAGGCACTGCCCATTGATGCCCCTGTGAGCAACTATGCTTGGCAAAACGGATTGACCTATCGGTTTTGAGAAACACCGCATTATGAACTTGCAAAAACTCAACGACGCCATTGCGCAATACGCCAAATACCTGCGCACCCATCCAGAGCATGACCCATACCTGCCGTGGGAATCGCAGCGCATTTTTCAGCAAAACTGGGACGTGGAGGCGCTGGATTTCCGCACCATGTTCGACCGTAGCTTGGAGAACTCCCGCTCCCGCCGCCTCTGGAAGCGGGAACACTACGAGCCAAAGGAGATGATGCTCCGTTTTATCGAAATGAACCGGGAGTATGTGCGGCAAGTTTTTCAAGACCTTTTCAACGAAAGCAAGGAGGTGGACGGGCGCATTGGGCGCTTCACCTTTCATTGCGACGAACTGCTGGCCGCTTGGCACGAAGAGCATCCGGCCTCCAAGCTCAACAGCCACTACCATCACGACGGGTACCAAATGGTATCGCTCTACCTTGCCTTCCGCTACCCGGCGCAGTACCTGTTATATGATTTTGAAGGCTTCCGGCGGCTGATGGAACTACTCGGCAGCCGTGACGTGCCCACGGTGAATGACCTTGGCCGCTACTTCAAGGCCGTGCGAACCATATTTACTTTTTTGAAAAAAAACGAGGAAATACTGGCATTGCACAGCAAACGCATCACGCCCGGGCTACATGTACGAAGGCGAAACGCTGCTGGTGGCTTGGGATTTCATGCAGGTGACAACAAGTTTATAAAGGCATCAACCCCCTCACCTCTCTCACGCTCTCACTCCCTTGAAAAAGTCCATTTCACCATTTCCTTCAGCGTCGCCTTCTTGCCGTAGAGCAGCACACCCACCCGATAGATGCGCCCCGAAAGCCACACGAAAAACACTGCCGAACCTGCCAGCACTACCATTGAAAGCAGCACCTCCCATAGCGGCGGCTCAAACGCCAACCTTGCGGGCATGAGTACAGGTGAGAACAGAGGGAAAATGGACGCCCACCTCGCCAGCGAACTGGTAGGGTTTTCGATGACTGGGCTGATGAGTATAATCGCAAGAATGATTGGGGCCATTGCCACCAATGAGAGGGATTGGCTCTCGCCCATGTCGTCGCCCATGGATGCGCCTACAGCGGCGAACAGCGAGGCATAAATGAAATAGCCACCAATAAAAAAATAGAGGAACAGCGGCAGGATGTATGACCAATTTTGGCTGGTAATCGCTTCAAAAACAGCTCCGGCCTGCGAAGCTATCACGTCGGGCGGCGGCTGTTGCATGGGCATGGAGGATTGCATGGCGGAAGGATCCACTCCAAGGAATGCAGTGGCTACCTGCGTCAGTACGAAAGTCATCACCATCCAAATAAGCATTTGGGTAAGCCCGACGGCGCTCACGCCAAGTATTTTGCCCATCATCAGTTGGAAGGGCTTCACCGAAGAGATGATGACCTCAATGATGCGGCTCGTTTTTTCTTCCATAACGGAGCGCATGATCATTGCACCGTAAAAAATCAGCACAATATAAATCACAAAACCAGCGATAAATCCGATGGCCGTGGCAAGCTCGGCACTGTTTTTTTTGCCTGTCTCCACGAGTTGTCCCTCCTTGTTGAATGCGAGTTCCTCCTGTTCAATGCCGACGTCAGTCTTGAAGCCTTTCATAATTTCCTCGCTATACCCGGCATCTATTATCTTTTTGGCCTCTAACTGCTTTGCTACCTGTTGTTCGATGAAGCTCACCACGCTTAGGGATAGTTGCTTTTCGGAGAAATAATTGAGTTTCAATTTGTCCTCGTTGCCTTGTAAGGCTGGAATGTGCAACACCCCATCGAAGCCCCGGAGCTTGTAGGTGCGCTTCAGTTCTGACAATTGCTCCTGTGCAACGACAAAACTGACATTGGCCGACGTATCGTTGGCCGGCACGAAAATGCCAGAGTCGTCTCGTACCAGCAGCGATTTCTGCTCCTTGCCAGCAAATAAGGTTACTAAAATGGGCACCGTGAACAGTGCCACAAAAATAAGTGGAGAAAGTAGCGTGATAAGAATGAAGCTTTTCTTCTTTACCCTGGTCAGGTATTCACGCTGTATGATGAGCCAAAGTTTGTCCATTTTTGAAGGATTGAAGAAAGAAGGATTGAAGGATTGAATGAAAGAAGGGTTGAAGGAGGAGCACTCGAATTGCCCACTGCCCACTGCTAACTGCCCACTGTCTCATTCACCCTTCGAATGAAAATCTCGTTGATGCTGGGCAAAATTTCATTGAAGGAACGCACCTGCACGTTATGTCCGATGAGGTAGCGCAGCAGATCGTTGGTGTCGGCGCCATCAGCTATGTGTACGGTTAGGTGTTGCCCTTCATTTTTCTTTAGGTCGAAAATACGACTGGCGTCTTGCAGGTTTTCAGGTGGCATACCCTCGTAGCCTATGCTGAATAGGTTCTGCTTGAAGCGCTGCTTCACCTCGGCCACCCGGCCCTCCAGCACGTTCTTTCCTTTATTGATGAGCACGATATGGTCGCACATCTCTTCCACTTGTTCCATGCGGTGGGTGGAAAAAATGATGCTCGTGCCTTGGCTGGCTAGTTCCCTGATTTCCGACTCGATGAGGTTGGCATTGATGGGGTCGAGGCCGCTGAACGGCTCGTCGAGGATGAGCAGCTTGGGGCGGTGCAGCACGGTGGCGATGAACTGCACCTTTTGCTGCATACCTTTGGATAGCTCGTCCACTTTTTTGTCCCACCAACTAGCGATGTCGAAGCGCTTGAACCAGTAGGTCAGTTCTTGGCGAGCCTGTGCGGCGCTGAGTCCTTTCAGCCGGGCGAGGTAGGTAAGCTGCTCGCCGACCTTCATTTTCTTGTAGAGGCCCCGTTCCTCTGGCATATAGCCAATTTGTTCGGGGTGGCGGCTGTTGAGTGGTTCGCCATCCAGCCAAATCTGTCCGGCATCGGCCTTGGTGATGTTGGTGATGATGCGGATAAGGGAGGTCTTGCCAGCCCCGTTTGGCCCCAACATGCCAAAGACCACGCCCTTGGGTATGTCGAATGTCACGTGGTCAACGGCCAAGAAGTCGCCATAGCTTTTCACCACACCTTGTAGTCGGAGAATGTCGTTTCCCATTTTGTTTATCAGTGCTAATTGAAGCGCCAAGTTAGCTTTTTTGCATAGCCATTGGCCAATCGTAATCTATCAGGGCCTGTTTTTGTTCGATAAAAGCCGGATTTGGCGACCAGATTGTTTGCGAAACGAACATAATACGCATAGCGACGCATCTACTTTATGAGGCGCTCATGCAATGCTTTAACGGTTTCCTAACTCTCCGCCTTGATACTTTTGCATCAAACTTCGTCAAAATATTCAAAATCAATTTTATCAATGAAGAAAACAGCATTTTCCATTTTGTCCGTACTGTTAGTTGCCGCCGCCCTGCTGATAGCTTCCTGCCGTGAGGGAGGTGCTGAGCAGTCGGCTACTGAGCAGCCAGTACAGGACACTACACAAACCATGCAGGAGGCCATCGCCGCCCCGGTTGACTCGCTTGCTACCGAACTTGACGAGGCCGCCAAAGAAATCGAGCAAGACGCCAAGGCCCTGGAGTCCGCACTTGATTCCTTGTAGTCTGTTGCTCCGCAACAAAACATGAAATGAGTTTCCATTAAACGGGTTTGGAAAGTTTGGAGGGGTTGGAGGATTTCTTAAAATCATTCGCCAACCCTACTAAACCTGCCAAACCTACTAAACATCAATTAAATGAGGATTAAACAATTGTTTGCTATCGCACTGCTTTTGGCCTTCACCGCCACTTCCAACGCAGTTTTTGCGCAGCAAGAAAAAGGCAAAGAAAAGAAGGAACAAAAAGCCGTGGCTAAGGCTTCCAAAGAAACGGGCAAGGTCCAAAAACAGTCCGAGAAGACACAAAAGCAAGCTGACAAAACAGCCAAAGACGCCCAAAAAGAAAACGAAAAAGCCCAGAAGCAAACTGGCAAGTCGGCCAAAGAGGCAGGAAAAGACGCCGGTGAAAAAGCTGGCAAAGGCCACAAAGGCCATGACGATGACGCCGATGGCCATAAAGATGACGCCGACGAGAACGAAGGCAAAGACAAGGACGGCGACCACGGTAAAGGCCACGGCTACGGCAAGGACAAGGGCGATATGAGCGGCAAGGAGTTTGGCAAGCAGCGCTCCGAAGAGGCCCGTGCCAAGCACCCGGAAAAGCACAAGCGCACCGCTGATGCCACCAAAAAGGGCGACGATGAGGTTGCCAAGGGCAAGAAAAAAATCAAGGATGCCAAGGCGAAATTGGAGAAGGACAAGAAGTCCGGCAAAATGAAGCCCGAAGACATCCAAAAGCGGGAAGCTGCCATCAAGCGGGCCGAGGAGAAGGTCGGCAAGTTGGAAAAAAGCGTAAAGAAAGGCAAAAAGGCCACAGGCACCGCTGCCCCAGAGGAGCAATAAAGCCAGTCCTTTTGAGCAACAAAAAAAGCGGCTGTTGGAGGAATCCAGCAGCCGCTTTCGTTTTTATCTTTAGGAAAAACGATGCTCAACCTGACATGACCGCACCGCCTTCGTCCTTCTCCATTTCCACCTCCACCTTGCGAACGGCATTCCGCTTGAGTTCAAAATATTCCTTGCGGTTGCGGTAGATGTCAATGGCCATGAACATGGCATGAAGAAATGAGGACGGGTCAGCCTCGTTTTTTCCAGCCAAATCAAAGGCTGTACCGTGGTCTGGCGAGGTGCGGATGACGCTGAGGCCAGCGGTGTAGTTTACCCCGCTGCCAAAGGTGAGCGCCTTAAACGGAATCAAGCCTTGGTCGTGGTACATGGCCAGTATCCCATCGAATTTGTTGAACTGCCCGGAGCCGAAGAAGCCATCGGCTGGGAATGGGCCGAATGCCATCATACCGTTCTTTTTGCATTCCATAATGGCCGGACGGATGATCTTCTCCTCCTCGTCGCCAAGCATTCCCTCTTCCCCAGCATGAGGGTTCAAGCCAAGTACGGCGATGTTTGGGCGCTCTATGCCAAAGTCTATGCGCAGCGCTTCTGAGAAGATTCGCAGCTTCGTAATGATTCGCTCCTTGGTAATGGCTTTGGAAACATCCTTCAATGATATATGCGCTGTGACCAAGCCTACCCGAAGCCGGTCGGCAGCCAAGAGCATCAGGCTATCCGGTGCGTTGAACTCTTTTGTGATGTACTCGGTATGCCCAACATGCTCAAAACCAGCCAGTTGCATGGACTTCTTATGGATGGGCGCCGTCACGATGGCATCTATCAGCCCCAGCTTTAAGTCCTTCACAGCGGCTTCGAGGCTTTGCTGCGCAAACTTGCCGCCAAGGTCGGTGGCCTTGCCAAGGGTGATGTTGACGTTGTCGTTCCAGATATTCACCACGTTCACCTTGTCATGTGCCAATCGGTCCGCATTGCGCTGGCCAACAAAGTTGAACTCGTCCAACTGCACGATGTTTTTGTGGTAAGAGACGACTTTGGAGGAGCCATAAATGACGGGTATGCAGATGTCCAATATTTTGCGGTGGGAGAGCGCCTTCAGTATCACCTCCAATCCGATGCCGTTTATGTCGCCCGCCGTTATGCCAAGCACGGGCTTGCTGCTTTTAATATAAGGCTGCTGGGGCTGTTCGTTCTGTGTCTCTTCCTGTTCTTCGATGTATTCTTTTTCTTGTTCCACTTTTATATTTTTTATGTTGTCAGAGTTGTTTTACAAACTACTCCATCAACGGTTTATGACCAGGCTCATTTAGAAAGAAATTGATTCTTGAAAGTAAGAAACTGAAAATCAAGGATTTAGGAAGAATTCATCCCTCATCCCTAATGCCTCATCCCTTAAAAGAGGTATCTTTCCGGCCCGGAAAAGTCCCAAAATTAGTCATTTCACTTATGCGAGCCAAAAAATCCTTCGGTCAGCACTTTCTGACCAACGAAGACATCGCCCGAAAAATCGCCGATTCGTTGGCACTGGCCGAAGGGCCGAACAATGTACTAGAGGTCGGCCCCGGCAAAGGCATGCTTACCAAGTACCTACTCGAAAAGGACTATGCTCTGAAATGCGTGGAGGCCGACACCGATATGGTGGACTACCTCAACGTTCATTACCCTGCGCTGCAGGGCAAAATCATCTCAGCCGATTTTTTGAAACTCGACCTCGGCACTGTGTTCCCCACAGGGACTGGCCCCATTGGGGAAAGCGCTGGGCAGCCCTTCTGCATCATCGGAAATTTCCCCTACAACATCAGTTCACAGATTGTCTTCAAAATGGTGGAGTACCGCCCCATCGTACCACAGCTTGTAGGCATGTTCCAAAAAGAGATGGCCGAGCGTATCATTGCAAAGCCGGGCGGCAAGGACTACGGGGTCATTAGTGTGCTCACGCAAGCGTTTTACGAAGGCAAATACCTGTTCACCGTTGGCAGCGGCAACTTCAACCCGCCGCCGAAGGTACTATCGGGGGTCATTCGGTTGCTGCGCAAAACGGAGGCGCTCGGCTGCGACGAGGCGTTGTTCCGCAAAGTAGTAAAACAGGCATTCAGCCAGCGCCGGAAGATGCTGCGCAATACGATGAAGCCTTTCTTCGAGCAGCGTCCAACCGAACTGGAGGAGACCTTTTTCACTCAACGGCCAGAAGTCTTGAGCGTGGGCGAATTCGTGGGCTTGACGAATCGCATTTCTGAAAGACAGGAAGGTATGAAGGTATGAGGTGTGGAGGTATGTAGCGTTAGAAGGCTTGACCAACCGCATTGCCGAAGGCTAAAAAAGAAAGGCCCAAACGAATTGTCGCTTGGGCCTTTCTTTTATTTGAGACAGGCTCTTGCAAATTAGCAAAACCCAACTGCCAACTGTTGAACTGCCGACTATTTCTTCCCGCTTACCACGTTCCTGAAAGACATGATTTTTGACCGCCAGTAGCTGGAGCCATTCAACTTCTCAATTACCACACCCCTGCCAGAGGTGCTGTGGATGAGGCTGATGCCTTCCTTTTTGTCGTTTTCATAGACCATCGCTACATGATAAACCCGCCCACCGGGGCTGCGGCGAAAGAACACGAGGTCGCCGGGCTGGGCTTCCTTTTTGGAAATGCTCTCGCCTTGGCTCTCTTGCGACGCAGAGGAACTGTTCATTTTGATGTCATGCTCCTTCATTATGTAATAAACGAATCCTGAGCAATCAAATCCGCCTGGCGACTTGCCGGCGGAGCGGTAATGTGTTCCAAGATATTGCTCCGCAAACTCCACCATCTCGCTCCTGAACAATATCTCTTTTTCAACCTTCTTGGCCTTTGCTTCTGCTATCGGCCCCTTTGAATCAAGGGTTTGCGACAGTAAACTGCATGAAGTTAGACCTACGAGTGCGACCATAGACAACACTCCCCTTACCAGCCTTTTCGCGTTCATAACGTTGCTGTTTTTTACGTTGGCTTGTTAACCACGATGTTAAAGAAACTTGCTTAAAAAGGGTCAATCCTCTGGGGGGCGCTCACATAGCTGGAGTGTTCAATCAAAGTGGGATAATTAAATAATGGGAGTTCTTAGTCAGCGCCTTCAAAATGTTCTTATTCTGCTGTTTGCTCACCCAAGCCTTACTGGGTGGACGGCAAAGATGCTAAAACAGTTTTTATTTCCAAGCACTTAACGAATAAAAATTTCAAAATCGTCTGTGTCGGCCAGAAATTGTAGGCTCTCCCTATAACTGTGCAACATTTCCAGTGAAAGGGATATGGTAAAAATATTTGCTGCGTCGCTTATTTGGTACAGGAGTTTTCCGCTGTAGTCCACCACGGCAGAGTCGCCAGCATAATGCAGCCCCTTACCGTCCGAGCCACAGCGGTTGACGCCCGCAACGTAGCACTGGTTTTCGATGGCCCTGCCAATGAGCAATTGCCGCCAATGGTAGCTCCGGCGCTCCGGCCAATTGGCCACGTAGAGCAACAGGTCGTAGCCTTCCACGTTGCGGCTCCAGACCGGGAAGCGCAGGTCGTAACATATTAGTGGGCAGATTTTCCAGCCCAGCCACTCCGTCACCAATTTCCGTTGCCCAGCAGTATAGGTCTCGTGCTCGGCTGCCGGGCTGAACAGGTGGCGCTTGTCGTACAACTCAAAACTGCCATCTGGCCGCATCCAAACCAATCGGTTGAAGAATTGGCCTCCCTCTGTGGCGATGAAGCTCCCGGTCACCACCGCACCGAGTTGGGCCGATTGTGCAGCCATCCAATCCATCGTTCTACCGTTCATTGGCTCGGCCAGCCGCGAGGCGGCCATGCTGAACCCCGTGGTGAACATCTCCGGCAGGATGACCACATCAGTCTGCCCCGCAAGTAGGGCGAGCTTGGACGAGAACATTACCAGATTTGCCTCGATGTCTTCCCATGCAAGCGCTGCCTGCACGGTGCTGATGCGCAATTGTTCGGCCATGACTTGGTGATTGACTTAAATGAGAACGAGGCATAAGGTGTTGATACCTTATGCCTCGCCATCAAATTGCTATTAAAAAAAGAGGATTAAGCCTCTTCTTCGTCAATGAGTTTCAAGCCCCTTGGTATCGTAATGGTGGCAATCGGCAATGCTTGGGCATTGATGATTTCCACGCCTTCGGTGGTAGTAATGTCACGAACCCTAAGCGACTGGCCAAGCTTTAGCTTGGAGATATCCACTTTCATCTCGTTCACCATTGCCTCCGGCTTGGTCTTGATTTTTACGGAGCGCAGCTTCTGGACAAACTTGCCGCCAGCACGAACGCCCGGTGCAGAACCTTCAAAGCGGATGGGCACTGTGATTTTGATGTGATTACCGTCCGTCAGGTTGAGGAAGTCAATATGCGAAACCTTATCAGTTACAGGGTGGTACTGAATTTCTTTCAAGATGCACCTGAAGGTCTTGCCGTCAACGACCACATTGGCCAGCTTGAACTCGCCTGTATAGACCATGTCCCTGATATCATCAGGCTTGACCGTGAAGTGGAGACTCTCGCCGCCACCGTACATGACGCATGGAATATTGCCTGTGTTCCTGTCAGCTTTTGCTGCCGATGTTCCCATGCCAGTGCGTGGCGTTCCATTGATAGTTACCGAAACCATGATATTTTTATTGAATCGTTGTGCTGAATCTGCCCAGCCATCGCTAAAAAACCTGTTGCGTAGCAAAGCATACATCCTTTTTTGAAACTTATTTTTCTCAAAAGGCGGGCAAAGATAGAAGTTTTCCACAAAAAGCAATGCCTTGAGTCTTATTTTTTTGATTCAACTTTAGCACACTTTTTAGAACAGTCTCGCACGGGTTATAAAATCAGTGGGGCATCGGCTATTCTGCCAATACCCCATTCATTATTTAACCCAAAACAACTCACTCATGAAAAACCAACAAAGGGGTCTTTGCATGAAAGGCCATCCGCTTCGTAAAGCTGCTGTGGAACAGGCGCTCCCATAACCTGCGCTTGGGGATGTAAAGCGCCAGCAGGTCTATATGTTTTTCCTTTATAAAATTGTCTATACCTTCCTGCACTGTTGGGCTATTCACGATAGCGAATTCGGTAAACTTATAGGGGTAGTTGGACAGCGTTACGTAGTCCTGCATGGAGCCGAGGCTGGGTTTGGTCTCTATGTGAACAAAATAGACCTCGGCAGCTACTTTTTTGGAGAATTCCATGAGCTGCGCAACGGCCTGTTGCTCATGTGGCAGGAAGTCGGTGGCGAAGGCCACATAGTCAATATCTTGCCAGGCGGCACCTTCCGGCACAGCCAGCACAGGGCAGCCAGCATTCATCATCGTGAACGTGGTGATGCTGCCCAGCGCCTTTTCCATGACATTGTGCTCGCCACGCGTACCCATCACCACCATGTCATAACTGCCCGACCGCACGATGTCCCTTATTTCTTCGGGAATAAACACGCCGTAAACTGGCAGTAGTTCGTCAATTGGTGCATCGGGTTGCTCCGCAACAAATGCTTCGAGCTTGCTCTGTACAAGTTGGTGCTTTTCCGACAACATCTGCTCTACATAGCCTGCTGGCAGATTGGTGGCGTCAATGACGGGCAGGTTATAGACGTTCAGCACGTCAATATTGGCCTCAATAGCCTTGGCCAGCTCTATCGTATAGCGAAAGGCATTGGCGGCAGCAGGGGAAAAGTCGGTGGGAAAGAGTATTTTTTTCATGGCTTCACTGTTTCACTGTTTCATAGATTCATGGCTTCACTGTTTCATGGCTTCATTCTATTTGGCAACAATGAAGCAATGCACCAATCAAACAATAACTACCTCCTCCGTCAAGTGCATAGAGCGATAGTTCAGTTCGGTCAGTGGCTTGGTGTTGGGCAAATAGCGGTAGCGAAATTCCCGACCATAACCCACCTTCAACTTCAGCCCAAAAATATCGGCCATGGTTTGCTCCACTGCCGCTGCGGATTGGCTGCCATTCAGGTGCAATTCGCCCGAATTGCCGTCATCCCGCACATCGCCAATTTTTACTTCTGATTCAAACACCTCGTCGATCGGTAATGCAGCTCCTTTTTTGAAAAAATAAAGATCCAAGTAAGGAAAAGCCGAGTGGAACTCCGCCTGAAGTTCTTTTAACGGGCGATTATTGGCAATTCTCATGTTCTGGTGATTGAAAATGGTGAACGGCTTGTCGAATGTTTTGGCAAAGCTACGAGGCAACTTGGCCTGTTGTATTGACCTACGTCACTGAATTGGGCTGACTTTTGGCCAATCGGTAGCAACGGCGTTTACGTCGCCGCCCTAAAGGGCTTTTACAGGACGGCCTAAAGGCCATTGCTACCGAAAAAAGGAAACCCGCCGCTTCAACTCATTGAAGGGACGGGTTTTCGAAAACTAACCTATGTGACCAAAAAACCCTGTTTAATCGAGGCAAAAATAGCCCCGACCGCCACCCTCAACCTATGACAAAAGTCACTATGCCAGATGATTAACTTCACTTGGCAGCTTTTTACCCCCTCCTACCTTGCACCCGATTTCAGAAATCATTGAGCTTGAGACCCTCGGAAGAGTGACACTTTTTTCAAAAAAGACCCATTCAACGACTGAAATCGGAAAAATACATCTCACATGAAAATCATCTTCTTCCTAATCGCCGCCAGCCTATTGCTTGCCGTTGGCTTTTTGGCGGCCTTCTTCTGGGCGGTGCGCACGGGGCAGTACGAGGACGAATACACACCATCCGTACGCATCCTCCTCGACGACAAGATGGCCAGTATGCCACTCTCCGACTCCAATCCTTCACAAATCGCTGATAATCAACCAACCATAAAAGACTCCGAGCAGGGAGCTATACAATCATTGACAACGACGAATCAATTATGACACAAGTAGAACAATTTCATTACGACAACAAGATTGTTAAAAAATTCGCCTACGCCACCATGCTGTGGGGCATCGTGGGCATGTTGGTCGGGTTAATCATTGCGTTGCAGCTGGTATTTCCCAGCCTCAACTTTGATTTGCCGTTCCTGACCTTTAGCCGCTTGCGGCCCTTGCACACCAACGCTGTCATCTTTGCCTTTGTGGGCAATGGCATTTTCATGGGCGTTTATTACTCCCTCCAACGGCTGATGAAGGCCCGGATGTTCAGCGACCTGTTGAGCAACCTGCACTTCTGGGGCTGGCAGCTCATTATCGTCAGTGCTGCGGCCACGCTGCCTTTTGGCTTCACCACCAGCGGCGAGTACGCCGAACTTGTTTGGCCCATAGACATTGCCATCACCTTGGTATGGGTTATTTTCGGTATCAATATGTTCGGTACCATCCTCAAGCGGCGGGAAGAACACCTCTACGTAGCTGTCTGGTTTTACATCGCTACCTGGGTGACGGTGGCCGTGCTGCACATCGTGCGCAACCTGGAGTTGCCGACAAGCGGCCTGCACAGCTACGGCGTTTTTTCTGGTGTGCAGGAAGCACTCGTGCAGTGGTGGTATGCCCACAATGCCGTGGCGTTCTTCCTCACCACGCCCTATCTCGGCCTGATGTACTACTTCATGCCAAAGGCCGCCAACCGTCCGGTGTACAGCTACCGTTTGTCCATCGTACACTTCTGGGCGCTTATCTTCATCTATATCTGGGCTGGCCCGCACCACTTGCTTTATACCTCGCTGCCCGACTGGGCGCAGTCGTTGGGCATGGTGTTCTCGCTGATGCTCATCGCACCATCCTGGGGCGGCATGATAAATGGTTTACTCACGCTGCGTGGTGCTTGGGACCGGGTGCGCCAAGACCCCATCCTGAAGTTCATGGTGGTGGCCGTGACCGCTTACGGTATGTCCACATTTGAAGGCCCGATGATGTCCATCAAGTCCTTCAACGCTGTGACGCACTACACCGACTGGACCATCGCCCACGTACACGTAGGGGCGCTCGGCTGGAACGGAATGCTTACATTCGGTATCCTCTACTGGCTCTTGCCGAGGATTTTCAATACCAAGCTCTACTCCACCAACCTCGCCAATGTCCACTTCTGGCTGGCAACGTTGGGCATCATTTTCTATGCAGTACCACTTTACTGGGGCGGTGTCACACAGTTCCTGATGTGGCGGGAATTCACACCTGACGGTTTCCTCGTCTATCCGAACTTCCTGGAGACGGTAACGCAGATTGTACCAATGTATGCACTGAGGGTACTTGGTGGAGTGATTTACCTGACAGGTGTGATACTTGGTGTTTACAATTTGTTGAAAACCACTGGCAGTGCAAAATGCGTGGACAACGAATTTGCGGAAGCACCTGCATTCCCGCAACACCATGTCGAAACAGGCGTCAAAAAGCACTGGCACAGCTGGATTGAGCGCCGACCCATGCAGATGCTCGTGGGCAGCCTCGTGCTCATCCTTATCGGAGGCATGGTCGAGCTGTTCCCGATGTGGTGGATTGACGACAACGTGCCCAAAATCGCTAGTGTGAAGCCTTATACCCCGCTCGAACTACAGGGCCGTGACATCTATGTGCGGGAAGGCTGCGTGGGCTGCCACTCACAGATGATTCGCCCATTCCGCTTCGAGACGGAGCGCTACGGCGACTACTCAAAAAGTGGCGAGTTCATTTACGACCGCCCGTTCCTCTGGGGCAGCAAGCGCACAGGGCCTGACCTGGCAAGGGAGGGTACTGGCAAGCTGAAGAAATCAGATAGCTGGCACTACAACCACATGATTGACCCGACGAGCATCTCGCCCGGCTCCATCATGCCGGCCTACCCGTGGCTCGCCGAAGACGACCTGGATATTTCAACGACTGCCGCCAAAATCAATGCGCTGCGCAAACTCGGCACACCTTACGATGCTGGCTATGAGCAAATAGCCAACGAAGACCTGGCCGTTCAGGCACAGCGTATTGCCAAAACCTTGAAGGCCGAAGGCGTTGACCAAGCAGGCGTCGAGAAAAAGGAAATCGTGGCCATGATTGCCTACCTGCAAAGGTTAGGTGTTGATATTACGTTGCAAGCGCAGGCCGAGAAATAATTACTGAATTGTTTGATTGTTGAATTGTTGCTCGCATAACGATCGCAAATCAACAATCAAACAATCCTTAACAATTTCAACAATCAATCAATGTTCAAATACATTCTTCAAGAAGCAGGAGACATCAACTGGATGGCCACGACGGCACTGGTGTTGTTCTTCTCCATATTCGTCATCGGCTCAGGTTGGGTGCTCACACGAAAAAAAGACTACGTGGACAAAGTATCCCGACTGCCGCTGGACGACGAGTGATAATTGTTGCCACCCAATTTATTGGGCTGGCCGAAAAACAACAGCAACGGCCAGCCCAATAAATTGGGCGGCCACAAATTTTAAAACCAACGTTTTATGAAAAATACATGCCTACGGCCAATACTGCTGGCCGCATCAACCTTGCTTCCGTTGGCAACTTGGGCACAAGATGCAAGCTCCGTCGGTGCCCCCGCCAACCAGGACTTTTGGCCTAATACAATAGGCAGTCTAACGCTATTTGTGGCCGGCGTGGTCATTCTTGGAGCGCTAATAGCTATTACCCGGCTGTTCACTGTCGTAGTGAAAATGCAGGAAATCCAGATGCTCCGGGAAAAGGGCATTGAGGAAGTCGTGGAGGTTTACCGTCAACCAGCGGAAAGCTGGTGGGATCGCCTCATGAAGTCCATGACGCAGGCCGTGCCCGTGACCCAAGAGGCCGACATTGACCTCGGTCACGACTATGACGGCATCCGGGAATTGGACAATAAGATGCCGCCTTGGTGGCTGGGCATGTTTTACCTCAGCATCATTTTTTCAGCCATCTACTTGTTCGCCTTCCACCTGACCGACATCGGCCCTTCTTCGAAAGAGGAGTACGAAACGGAAATGGAAGTAGCCAAGGCCGAGGTGAACGCCTACCTCGCCACCCAATCGGACAATATTGATGAGAACAACCTAACTGCATTGACCGACCAGCAAGAACTGGCGCTTGGCAAGTCCATCTATGACGCAAGCTGTGTAGCATGCCACGGCAAGCTCGGCGAGGGCGGTGTAGGCCCGAACATGACCGATGATTATTGGATTCATGGCGGAGCCATCACCGATGTTTTCAAGACCATCAAGAATGGGGTGCCAGAGAAGGGCATGATTTCCTGGGCCGACCAGCTCAGGGCAAGCGATATGCACAGGGTATCGAGCTATATCCTTACGTTGAAGGGCAGCAACCCGCCCAACGGAAAAGAACCTCAGGGAACCCTTTATGACCCGACCAAAGGTGTCGGCGGCGCTGCCCCGGCTACCGACAGTACCGCAGCGGCTGCCCCGGCAGCCAATAAATAATTGGGGTTGGCCAATTTCTTATGTGACTTTGGCTACGATGATACACCTAAGTTTCTAATGATATTTGAGTCAAAAGAAACTTCACTCAGCGACGCTACAACTGCCATGAAGTTTCAAGGATGAAGCGGCATTGTAGCGTCGCTGCTATGGAAGGATTTAACGTAAAAACTGCCTGCATTTCAGGCGTGAAATCATTCGACAATGAACATCATAGACGAGCTATATAAAGAGGACACAGAGGAGTATCGTGACCATCTTTCCACCGTTGACAAAAGCGGAAAACGGGTTTGGCTCTACCCAAAAAAGCCAAGCGGCTGGTACTACAAGGCTCGCACTTGGGCCACCTTCGCATTGCTTGCGGTGCTTTTTGGGATGCCGTTCATCAAGGTGAATGGCGAGCCGCTGCTGTTGTTCAACATATTGGAACGCAAGTTCATCTTGTTCAGCATCGTGTTCACGCCACAGGATTTGCACCTTTTTGCCTTGGCGATGGTGACTTTGATGGTCTTCATCGTGCTTTTCACGGTTGTGTTCGGGCGCATCTTTTGTGGTTGGATTTGCCCGCAGACCATTTTCATGGAAATGGTTTTCCGGAAAATCGAATACTGGATTGACGGCGATGCTGGCCAACAGCGCAAACTGGCCACTGCACCCTGGACGGGTAAAAAACTGTTCAAGCGGGCATTGAAGTACGTCATCTTCTTCGCCATTGCTGTCCTGATTGCCAACACCTTCTTGTCTTATGTCATCGGTGTTGACGAAGTCAAAAAAATTATCACCGAACCCATATCCATGCACACTGGCGGGTTCGTTGCGATGCTGATTTTCTCAGGCATCTTCTTCTTCGTGTTCGCTTATATGAGGGAACAGGTATGCCTTGTGGTTTGCCCTTATGGCCGATTGCAGGGTGTGATGCTCGTTCCTGATAGCATCGTTGTGCACTATGATTATGTACGGGGCGAGCCTCGTGGAAAAATACAAAAATCCCCTTCAGTTGTTGGCAGTGTGCCATTGGCCTCGGCCCAGCCAACAGCCACCAAAGGCGACTGCGTAGATTGCAAGCTCTGTGTACATGTTTGCCCAACGGGCATTGACATCCGCAACGGCACCCAGCTCGAATGCGTGAACTGCACTGCTTGCATGGATGCTTGCGACGATGTGATGGTAAAGGTGAACCGCCCAAAGGGCCTTATCCGATATGACAGCGAAACGGGCATTCAGGCAAGCCGCAATCCCGAGTACAAGCGCAAGATTTTCACCACAAGGGTTTGGGCCTACACGGGCGTTTTGGTGGCATTGATTGCATTGCAAACCTTTTTGTTCGCTATCCGCTCCGAGGTGGAAACGGTCATTTTGCGCACCACGGGCCAGCTTTTCCAAAAGGTGGAGGGAGGCTACACGAACCTTTACAACTACGAGGTCATCAACAAGACAGCACAAGACATCACGGGCATTGAGCTGCGGCTCAAAAACCCGGGCGGCAAACTCAACCTAGTAGGCGATGCTGCCAACACCGCCCCGAAGCAGGGCATGTTGAAAGGTGTTTTCTTCGTAGAAATGCCTGCGAACGCATTGGAAAGTCGAAAAACAGAACTTGAAATCGAAGTATTGTCCAATGGGAAGGTCATAGATGTAGCGAAAACGAACTTCCTGGGGCCGGTGAAATAAGGATTGAAGGCAAGAAGGATTGAAGGATTGAATGCCGCAACTGGCCAAGTCCTTCAATCCTTCAATCCCTCAATCCTTCAATCCTTCAAAAAATGAAACTCAACTGGGGCACTTCCATCGCCATTTTTTACACCCTGTTCGCCGCCACCATGGTCGGCTTTGTTATCCATTCAAAGAGCTATGACAACTCGCTCGTGGTTGACGACTACTACGCCAAGGACCTCGCCTACCAGCAGCAGTACGACAAATTGGTCAACAGCCAAGCGCTGGTCGCCGATTTGGCAATCGGCAAAGTGGCCGACGGCGTGCAGTTCATTTTCCCACTCGCCCCTTCGGGGCAAGATGCACAGCAGCCAAGCGGCGAAATCCTGTTCTATCGGGCCAGCGACAAGTCCAAGGACTTCACACTGAAAGTAGCACCGGACTCCAACGGCCTTCAACTCGTGCCCACTGATCAACTCACCCCTGGCCGCTGGACAGTGAAGGTGGACTGGCAGGGAGGAGGGAAGGAGTTTTACAAGGAACAGGTAGTTATTTTATAGTGGATTAGAGGGTCTAGCAAGTTTAGCACGTGCAACTAAACCTCCTAAGCCCTCTAAACCAAAATCCAAAAAAAATGACCATCTCTGCCAATATTGAAGAACTCAAGCCAGTCACAATGGCCAAGTCAACCTGTGCCCACTGTGGCGATGAGTGCCAGGACGAGCGCATTCTTTTCGCCGAGAAAAACTTCTGCTGCGAGGGCTGCAAGACCGTTTATGAAATCCTGAATGCCAGCGACCTCACACATTTTTACAATATCGAAAAAAATGCGGGCCTCACACTGAAGGGTCGCAAGCAAGCGCAGTACGCTTGGCTCGACGATTCAGAGGCTGCCGCCAAAGTCGTCGAATTTTCAAATGATAAAATCACGAAGCTGACGCTGCACCTGCCACAGATTCACTGTGCATCCTGCATCTGGCTGCTCGAAAACCTGCACAGAATCTCGCCCGCAATTGTGGCCTCCAAGGTCAATTTCCTCAAGCGGGAAGCCAGCATCACTTTCGACAATACCGCTACTTCGGTACGCAAAGTCGCTGAACTGCTCGACAGCATCGGCTACCCGCCCGACCTAAACCTCGGAACGTTGGAAGGCATGGCCCGCAAACCCGTCAGCCGTCGGCTCATCTACCAATTAGGCGTAGCGGGGTTTGCCTTCGGCAATATCATGCTCCTCAGCTTCCCGGAATATCTCGGTCTGGCCGAAGCAGAGTCTCATTTCCGGCACCTGTTCGGTTGGCTCAACGTGCTCTTGGCAACGCCCGTCGCATTTTACAGTGGCCGGGACTATATCACCTCCGCTTGGGCCACCCTCCGCACCCGCCAGCTCAGCATTGACGTGCCGCTGGCGCTCGGCATCGTGGTGCTTTACTTTCGCAGCCTCTTCGAAATTGCTACCGACACTGGGGCGGGCTACATGGACAGCCTTGGGGGGCTGGTATTTTTCCTGCTCATCGGCAAGTGGTTCCAGCAGATAACTTATCACCGAATTTCATTTGACAAGGATTATAAATCGTACTTCCCGGTAGCGGCAACTAGACTTAGCAAGTCTGAAGCCGAACCAGAGAGCGTTGCCGTCAACAAGCTCGAACCCGGTGACCGCATCCTCGTGCGCAATGGCGAAATCGTGCCAGCCGACGGCATCCTGAAAAAGGGCATTGCGAAGCTGGACTACAGTTTTGTAACCGGCGAGGCCGAACCGACTGAGCACCACGCTGGCGAGAAAATCTATGCGGGTGCCCGGCACATCGGCGATGCCATTGAGCTTTTGCTCACCAAAAAGCCCAACCAGAGCTACCTCACCCGCCTCTGGAACGACGACGCTTTCCACACCGATAAGCTCATGGGTACCAGCCGTTTGGCCAATTCCGTAAGCCGCTATTTCACCATTATTATCCTCCTCATTTCGTTTATCACGCTGGCCTATTGGTTCCCCCAAGACGCCCGTATCGCCTTCAACGCCTTCACCGCCGTGCTCATCGTGGCCTGCCCATGTGCCGCTGCGCTCAATATCCCGTTCACCCTCGGCAATGTGGTGCGCATCCTTGCCCGCAAAGGGCTTTACCTAAAAAACACCAATGTGGTAGAGGCGCTCCGCAAAATCACGGCAGTTGTTTTTGATAAAACGGGGACGCTGACCGAGGCCGGAGGAAGTAGCTTGGAATACGTTGGTGAGCCTTTGACGCAGGAAGAAGTGTCATGGGCGAAATCGCTTGCCAGCCGTTCGAATCATCCAATCAGTCGGCAAATTGCAGTTGGTAATCAGGGACTAGTAAAATCTGTAGAAGTTGCTGATTTTCAAGAATATACAGGCAAAGGAATTGAAGCCACGATAGCCAAAAACCATATCCGAATTGGCTCAGGCTCTTTTGTCAGCGCTAGCAAAAATGCTCCTACCGATGCCACCGTTTTCGTTGAAATAAACGGCCAAACACGAGGCGGTTGGCTGCTCCGCAACCGCTACCGCAATGCCGCTTGGCCTGTTGTGGACTATTTCAAGAATTGGACAAAACCTTTCCTGCTTTCTGGCGATAATGAGCGGGAGCGGGAATATTTGACACCCCATTTTGCAACGAATCGCCAATCATCAGTCACCAGTCACCAGTCACCAATCTACTTTAACCAAAGCCCTCACGATAAGCTCAATTTTATCAAAACTCGCCAGTCCGAAGGCGAAACCGTGCTCATGCTGGGTGACGGTTTGAACGACGCTGGGGCGCTTCGTCAAGCAGATGTAGGCATCGTCGTGGCCGAGGACGTGAACAACTTCACGCCTGCCTGCGATGCTATTTTGGACGCCAAGCAATTCGGTGAACTGCCCCAATACCTTGAATTTGCGAAGAAAGGAATCCATCTCGTCTATGCTGCATGGATATTGGCCGCACTGTACAATGTGGTGGGACTATGGTTTGCTGTCCGTGGCGAACTATCGCCCGTGGTGGCCGCCATCCTGATGCCATTGAGCAGCTTGACGATAGTTGGCTTCGGCCTAGCTAGCACAACAATCATGGGAAATTTGAAATTGAGAAATTAGAGCAGCCCTCCAATTTCCCAATTTCCCAATTTAACTATATGTACCTCTGGACCGCCTTCACCATCGGACTTTTCGGCAGTCTGCACTGCGTCGGCATGTGCGGCCCGGTAGCCTGTGCGCTGCCCAACCAGGGCAGTAGCAAGTCGGCCTTGTTGGGCAATGCCCTGCTGTACAATTTGGGACGCACGGTGACGTACAGTCTGCTCGGTGGGCTTATTGGCATAGTGGGCAGGGGATTGCAATTGGCTGGCTTTCAGGAAATTATGTCCATCGTGCTTGGTGTTATGCTCTTGGCCATCGCCCTTTTTTCCATCAATGTAGAAGCCAAATTGCTGCAACTCCCAGGCCTGAACCAACTTGTTTTTCGGTTAAAATCCCAGCTTGGCCGCTTGCTCAAGGACAGCGGCGTGAACACCTCCTTTTTCATCGGATTGCTCAACGGACTACTACCCTGCGGCTTGGTTTACATGGGAGTGGTGGGGGCTTTGAGCACAGGCGGCGTGGGTTCTGGCATGGCTTATATGGCGTTGTTTGGGCTGGGCACATTCCCGCTGATGCTGGCCACAGGCTTGGCTGGCAATTTTGCCGGCATCCGCTTCCGCACGGCGCTGCGCAAGGCGTATCCGGCTTTCTTGGTTTTCTTCGCCGTCTTGTTTCTGTTCCGTGGTCTTAACTTCCAGGTGCCCAGCGATTTCTTTTTCTGGGCAAAAATGGGGGATGTGCCGATGTGCCATTAGGCGAGGGGTTCTCAAAATCAGCGCCTACTCTGCGTCGCAATTATCAGCTTGACGCACCCGATTGTCCATTTTCACCGCCAAATAGGCCCTTTTCCTTCACTACCATCGCTACGTTTAGTGGCACCATTGCCTCCCAACCTGCCTTTCCGCTGCGGATGTCGGCCAAAACGTCTGAGGCGAAGATGTTCATCACTTCATGGTTGAACGCCTCGATGTCCACGATTTGTCGGTGGTCGAGCAAGTGTTGGTAAAGGTACTTGGAGCCTTCGGGCAGTGGCAGGTTTTGGGTCGTCATCAGCGTTGTATTATCGGCCAATACAGAGGGATAAACATAGAGTTTAACACCCTTTGCGAAAACTTCGCCGAAGGCGGCCAACAAACTGCCCGATGCGTTTTGGCGGTAGCGTTCAGAAAGAAACTCACTAAGGCGGTGCGCCCGAAGTACTAGCCCAAGGTGCGACACCCGATAGTCGGAGAAGTAGGCGATGAGCTGCTGGTACTCCTCGCAGCTGGAGATAATGACCGTCTGCCCCAATGCGCAAAGCAGTTCGGTGCGGTCGAGGAAATCCTTTTCGTCGAGTGGGCCATTTTCACTAAGGTTTCCGAGGGTGATTTCGGTGAGGGTAAACGCTTGGTCGCCCTGCACCTCCGGCTCATGCCAAAATTGTTCGAACCCCTTTTCAATCATATCTTCCTCCAACAGCGTGAGCGGCCGGAAGCTGGCCCGCACCACCAAGACATGCTTTTTGTAAAGGAATTCCGAAGGGTGGATATTGCGCTTGTCGGGCCCGAACATGGCAACTTCGCTCATGCCATGCTTCACGAGCCAGAGGCTGAGGAGGCGGTTGTCGAGGCTGGCAAAATCGGGGCCGCTTAGGCGCACCATGTCAATGTTTATGCGGCGTTTCAGGCCGTCCATGAGGGAAATCAAGAGGGTCTCGGGGTCGTTTGCGAAGCGGAAGCAGGCATAGATCATGTTCACGCCGAGCTTGCCGACGGCCTGCTGCTGCAACTGTGTGTCGTTGTCGAGCAGCTTAATATGCAACACCAAGTCGTTGGGTTCGCTGGCCGGGCTGGTCTGGAATCGGACGCCCAGCCAGCCGTCGCCCTTGATGGTGCGCTGGTAGTTCATGGTGGCCACGGTGTTGGCGAAAACAAAGAAATTGGTCTCCGGCCGCACCGAGCGCAGTCGCCCCTCGATGAGTTCCCATTCGTGTTCCAGCATCTTGTACAGGCGGCTCTCGCAGACGTAGCGGCCATTGGCCTCGGGGCCGTAGATTTCGTCGGAAACGACCTTGTCATAGGCGCTCATGGTCTTGGCGATGGTGCCGGCGGCGGCGCCTACTTTGAAGAAGTTGCGGGCCACTTCCTGCCCCGCCCCTATTTCGGCCAAGGTGCCGTAGATGCTGTCGTCGAGGTTGATTTCGAGGGCTTTTTGTTCGGTTTCGAGTGCTTGGCGCATTTTAGTTGGCAGTTAGACAGTTGGCAGTTGGCAGCCGGGGCACTGACAAATACGGACCGGTGTTGAAAAGATGGGCGAAGCTACTGGTTTTCTTAAATTTGGAAGTGGAACGAGGTTTTGTTAAATTTGGGCAGCAAAGGAATAATCTGCTGGCAATATTCATTCTTCAACAAAAATACCTGTTATGAAAAGCTTCCTTACCTTCATTACACTTGCTGCGCTTTGCAGTGTTTTCGCCTTCAAGCCCGCACCTAAAAAAGCGCTTTTTTCCTTGAAAAAATTTGAGAAAAAAAGGGCGATCGTAAAGCCGGGGCTTTATGCTTCCAAGTTCGAGGCGACCAATTTAGAATATAATGAATTCCTTACCTATTTGGAGAAAAAAGGAGCCATGTCGATGCTAGATAAGGCCAAAATTCTTGATGAAAATTGGTACCATTTACAGCCAAGTTTCGGAGAACCCTTCCTTTCAACTTATGCACATCATCCAGCTTATGAAAACTATCCAGTTGTAAATATCTCTCACGAAGGTGCAGTATTTTTTTGTGACTGGTTAACGGAACAGTACAATACCTACGCGAAGCGGGAATTCAAAAAGGTCTTGTTCAGGCTACCGACAGAGCAAGAATGGCTAGCAGCTGCAAGGGCTGGAAAGGAGAACGCTGTTTTCCCTTGGGGCGGGCATTATTTGAGGGGCACCAACGGACAGTTTCTCGCCAACTTCACCTATATCATGGAATCGCAGCAAAAAAAAATGCGAGAAGACGGCACGATGGAAATCAACAAGCCCCTATTTCCACATACCGAAACTAGTCAAACCAGAATGAATGCCACCTGCCCTGTTGACTTGTTCACCCCCAACGACTTTGGCATCTACAACATTTCGGGCAATGCCGCCGAGATGCTCGCCGAGCCTGGTCGTACCCGTGGCGGCAGTTGGCACAGCTTCGGCTACTACCTCCGTCTGGATGCCGAGGATGAATATGCTGGCTTTACCGAACCTTCGCCCATGATTGGGTTTCGGTATTTTATGGAGGTCTTGGAGCCGTAGGTTATTGCTTACTGCAACAGCCCCGCCGCCCATCGCAGCCCCGCCGCCACCTTTTGCGCCTCCACCTGCAATTTTGCTAATTTCAGTTCCGCTTCGATGAGCTTGTTCTCCCGTGAATTTACGAGGAAAATCGAGCTTTCGCCAAGCAAAAATTTCTCATTCTCGCCAGCCAGCAGCCGGGCGTAGTTGTCACGCATATCGTTGGCGAGTTGTATCTGCTGGCGCAAATTGGCCAGTTCGTTCTGGTAAGCCTTGATTTTATTGCGTATTTCCTGCTGCTTTTGCGTGAGCTGGTAATTGGTATCGAGGATTTTCAGCTCCGCCAATTGCAGCCCGCCCCGCTCCTTTCGGAAGAACAGCGGAAAGCCCGCCTGCACCCCCCATTTATAGTTTTGGAGAAAAAAATCGCTGTTGCTGGGCGTGAGGTCGAAGCCATCGCCGAGCAGGTTGTACGATACGTCGAGGCGGGGCTTGAGTGCTTCCCGCTTCAGGCGTCGCTCGACCTCCAAGCCTTCTAACTTAAAGCGATAGCCCTGCACCTGCGGGTGTTGTGCGGCCAGCGTGTCGGCGGCACCTTGAAAAACATCGACTGCCAGCAGGGCAACTGCGGGCAGCACAGGGCGCAGGCTGGTGTCCACGGGCACGGCCTCGCCGTTTTCCCAAGTGAAGTTTTGCAGCGCCAAGGTCGCATTTTGAAAAAAGACCTTTGCAGCGTTCAGTTCCAGCTGCCGGTCCTGCACCTGTATCAGCGATTCGAGGGTGTCAATGGCGGGACGGTCGCCTTGCCGCCAGCTCTCCCGGATGCCTTCAAGTCGGATTTCGGCGTTGCGCACGGCCTCCCGGTAGGTCTGCACCCAGGCGTTGGCCAGCGCCCAATCCCAGTAGGCTTTGGTAACGTCGAGCAGCAGGTCGTTGAGTATTTGGCGCTGCTCCGCAACATTTGCTCGCTGGAGAATGCGGGCTTGGTAGAGGCCCGCCCTCCGCTCGTCAATCACCAACCCTTGCAGCAGCGTCATGGAAGCACCGAGCATGGCCTGGCCATCGGCTGGCAGCTTGCTTTCTGGATTGAGGTAAACCCCGCTGGCGTAATTATAGCCTAATTTACCCTCGATGCCATACCACGTGGGCAGTTTCACGCCGCCTTCTGCGAGGTTGTAATAATTTTTGCCGTCAAAGCTCTTGTGCTCCCAATCGCCGTAAACCTTCGGGTCGAAGCCGCCACGGGCGGCCAGCAAAGCTGCATTTGCCTGAGGTTCGAGTAGGGTGGCTTGCTTCGCAAACGGGTGATTGGTGCGCACTTGCTGTAGGAATTCATCGGGCGTCCATGTTTTTTGTGAAAAAAGCGGACTTGCAAGCAATAAGGCCACAACCCCAAATACGACTAAATACTTCATGGTCAATAAGTTGGCTTTTTATCTGCGCTGTTAGGCGTGGTTTTGTCCCCGTAAAAATCCGGTGGAAAACCATTCAACTGCCGCCAAAGCTCATACCACATTGGCACGTCGTTCAGTAGCGCCACGCACAGTGCCCCGCCGCCGGGGCGCAGCGCAGCTGGCCAAGGCTTTACCTCCTCTTGCGGAGCTACGAGGATGCGGTAGGTGCCATCCATGCCGATATTGTTGTCAATGGCCACCACATTGCCTTCGTAGGTGCCAAAAGTAAGGTTAGGCCAACCGCTGAATACGAAGGCAGGCCAGCCGTCAAAGATGAAATTGACCTTGTTACCGATGGCTACCAGCGGCAGGTCAATCGGTTTTACCTGCATCTCCACTGCCAACTTTGCCTCGGAAGGCATGATGCTCACAATGGGTGCACCTTCCTTCACCGTCTCGCCCACCCCTGCCACGATGGCTTGCGTGATATAACAGTCTTGCGGAGCAGTGATATAGTAAAAGCCGCTGCGCAACTGGTAATTGGCTTGGTCCACCTTGAGCTTGTTCAGCTTGGACTCGGTGTCAAAGCGGTCGCTGATGGTGCTGAACTTATCAGACTGAGCCTTCGCAATTTTGTTGGCGTATTCGTTCTGCACCGTCGAAAGCTCCAGCCGGGCGTTGTCGAACTCGTTCCGGCTGATCAGCCATTTGTTTTCGGCCTCGATTTTTTTGGCCGCCGTCTCTTGCACCTTTAGGTTGCGCTGCTCAAAACTGGTGAGGGAGGTCAGGCCCTTGTCGTACATCTCCTTGGCCCGCAGGTACTGGTTTTGGGCGGTTTCGAGGTCAATTTTTGCCCGCACCAACTCGATGCTGTCGGAAGTTATTTTCAGTCGGCCCTGCCGCACCTTGTTCTGCAATTGCTGTTTTTTGAAACCCAATTCCTGTTGCATGGCCACAATTTGGTCTTCCAGCGCCGACACCTTGCCGCCATAGCTTTCCAGTGAGCCTTCGGTGGCCGTCACCTGCGAACCCGTGCGCCCAACGAGGTTCGGGTCAAAGTACTCCGTCTTTATTTCCGACAGGAAAACGATGGTATCGCCTGCCTTCACCCGCTCGCCCTCCCGCACGTACCATTTTTCCACACGCCCGCCGATGGTGGCGTGGATGGTCTGCGGGCGTTGGTCGGGCCGTAGGGTGGTTACCTTGCCCTTCGTCTGGATGTTCTGCGTCCAGGGTAGAAAGAGCATGACTATGATGATGCTCAACGTCACCAACAGCCAGCGCTTGAACATGCGGTTGGCAAGTGGCAGACTGGTACGCCTGAACGAGCGGTACTTGTTCTGGTCAACCCGGTCGAGGATGGTATTTTCAGAAATGTTCAGCATGCAATAAAATCCAATTCTTAAAGGTAATAATTCACGCCGGCCATCAGGCCCCAAGAGAGGTTTTTTCCCAGCTCTGGGGCAAGCCCCATGGGTTTGTCCACATTGATGAGGCCCCACAAGGCGCGCATTTCGAGGGAAAACGTCCATTTCTCGCCAAAAGGAATGGAGCCACCCACAGTGCCCACGAGGTCAGTATCGAAGCGGCGAAACTCGCCAATTTCGTTGGAGGTAATATAGCCAAAGTCGGTGCGCTCCCTGATGAGGTAGTCCACCGAGGCTCCGCCGCCAACCACGAACTTGGCCTTATTGCCCATCGAATAGCGGAGCATGACCGGCAGCGAAAGGTAGTCCAAGCGGAAATCGTCAATAAACTCGGGCGCACCAGGGTCAGGGTTGGGGTTGAGGCCCTCGATACGTGTGCCTTTGCGCTCAAAATTTGCCTCCAGGCGCAATACCACGTTCTCGGTGAGGTAGTGACTGGCATGAAGGCCACCCATGAACCCCGGCAGGTAGTCCGTTTTGGCATCGCCCCGCAAGGTGGAAAGATTCTCGCCGAAGTGCAGGCCGACGGCCCAGCTTTGGCCTTTCATTGATGTTGAAAAACAAAAAATGATGAACATCAGTCTGACAAACAATTGAAATGGCTTCATGAAAAATACTTTTTGGGTTGATAAGGATTGATGCAAGTTTATAAAGGTTGATAGGAGTTGTCATGCGGAAAATCAGCCCTTATCAGTCCAAGTTAAAAAACCGCTCCGCAATGCTCAGTTTGCGAAGCAGCGAACGCTTCTTTGTTTGGTGGTCCTGCATCCGCAGGAGGATTTCGCCCAATGCCTTGGTGGCCTCCACGATGTGATCGCCCTTGTTGAGCATGATGCACTCGGCACGTTGGCCCATGGCAGCATCAGTGACTTCGGAGCGGGTGGGCAGTCCCGACTTGGCCATGCCCTCCAGCACCTGCGTGGCCCAAATGACGGGCACGTGCGCCGCTTCGCAAACCCAAAGAATCTGTTCCTGAACCTCGGCGAGCCTGCCGAAGCCGCACTCGATGGCGAGGTCGCCACGGGCAATCATAACGCCACAGGAGGGGGCCTGCATGGCTGCCAAGAGCAATTTGGGCAGATTTTCGAAGCCCAGCCGGGTCTCGATTTTCAGTACAACGGCTGGCACATGGTCTTTGCGGAGCGACTTCATACGATGCACGAGGTGCTCCACATCCTTCGGGCGGTTGGCAAAAGAAAGGCCGACCATATCGGCGTTTTTTACAACGAAGTGAAGGTCTTCAAGGTCATCTGGCGACAGGGCTGCCACATGTAGGTTGGACTCTGGTAGGTTGATTCCTTTTTCCGCCCTTAGCTTTTCTCCTCCTTGGCGGGCATGGTTGATGCGGACTCTTACTTGGTCTTTTTCAATCTTTTCGATAGTGCCACCGATTTTACCGTCGTCAAACCAAATTGGCTCGCCCACTCGCACATCATCAAGCACTTTCGGGATAGAAATGCCAATGGTGGCTGGTTGCACCAAATTTCCAGTTTCGTTTAAAATAGCCGAATCGCCCAGCGTCTTTAGCTTTGTGAGCAGAAGCTCATCGCCCATTTTTAACTTGATGCTACCCGGTATGCTGGGGAGGCCTTCGCCAATCTTGGTGGTGGCTCGCTTTATTTTTTCTCCCTTTCTTTGAACCGTGATTTCAAGACCAGGAATGAAGTAAGTGGTCTTTTTGGCAGTGGCCAAACAACCCGAATCCGTCACCTTGGCAATGGTAATTTTCCTCGAAGCACCTCTTGCATCGGCCAAATATATTTTATCCCCCAATTTGCACTTCGACAACCAAGCAGCCGATACCGGTAAGCTGGCTCTTGCACTGTCAGCTTGGTCAAAGGCAGTCCCTTTCAGGAAAAGCCACACCTCGGCAGGGCGCTCCACCATGCCCAATTCATTGCGCATTGGCCTTATTTTGACAATCTGTGGGCCAGGCTTGATTTCGCCAGTGCGAAGTTTTGGGCCACCAAGGTCCATGAGTATTCTGCACTCCCTTCCTGTTGCAACTTCTGCCCGCCTGATGTTCTCTACTATTTTTTTCCAAATCCTTTTGTCATCATGAGCGCAATTGATACGAGCGCAGTTCATGCCGCTCAACATCAGGTTTTTTACCAAACCATAATTGTCGGCACTTTCGCCGGGCATGGTTACCATTATCCTGACTCTTCTGCCGGCGGGGTGGCCGCCCAGCAGCTTGTCAGCATTGTCCTCCAATTTCTGCCGTGCATCCCGATAACAGACGGGCGGTTTTTCTTTGGGCTGCCAGCTTTGGCCTGCAAGGTGGTGCATGGTGTGCAGCACCGTGTCCAGCGTAGCCTGCACTTTGCGCTCAGCCCTGCCAAGGGACGACAAGCCCCACTCCGTCATCAGCAATTGCAAATCCCGTATGTCGTGGAGACGGAAAGCCATGTACTGGAGCAGGTTGCGGGCGCTTTTTTGGTTGGCAGCGTGTACCTTGTCAAAATATTTGTACGCCTGTTCTTTTTGCAGCACATCGTTGCGCACCTCAAGTAGTTCCTCGATGAGTGGCAGTATTACTGGTGGGTTGCAGGGGAAGGTGCTGCGAAGGTCTGTTTGTGATTTTTTCATGGCTTTAAATTTGGTCAAGGTTTTCAGTCATTACAAATACCGCCAATGAACTTTTGGCATGTACCAGGTTAATTTTATGTAATAATAACTGTTTTGATCACTTGAACACATTTTCAAAATGTTTGCTCCGCTTTATCTCCTCAAAGCTCCCCTCCTCCACGATTCGCCCTTCCTGCATGATAATGATGCGGTCGCACTTGGCAGCCATCAGTGCATCGTCGGTGACGGCGACAAGGGTACAGGTGGACTGGGAAGTGAGCAGGTTGGAAATGCGCTCCCGGTCCTCTTTTTCCAAAAATCCAAACGGCTCCTCAATGGCCATCAAAGCAGGACGGGAGGCGAGGCACCTTGCGAAAATGATTTTCGAGATGACGTTTCGGGGCAGGTTTTTGCCGCCAGGCAGCAACATGGTGTCGTACCCTTCGGGCAATTTTTTGACGAACTCGGCCAGCCCCACCTGCTCCACAGCGCTAATGACGTCCTGCAACGACACGCCCTCGTGCCCCATCGTGATGTTTTCCAGCAGGCTACTTTTGAAGATGTCCTCTTGCGAAATATGGTCGCCGATATGCGCCCGCAGGCTCACGGCATCAAGGTTGCGAAAGGGGATTTTATTGTAGGTCAGCGAGCCTCTGAAATCGGTGAAGACCCCAGCGATGATGTGCAGCAGCGTCGTCTTGCCCGACGAATTGTATCCGGCAATACAGAGTTTTTCGCCTGCGGCGATGTTGAGGTGCAGGTCATCCAAGGAGTCCTCCTGCGAGTCGGGGAATCGGTAGCTCACACCGCTCAGTTCCACTGCGATGCCCTTGCCAGTATCAAATTGTTCAAAACGGATGCCGTCCTCCCTGTCAATGTCAAGGTCAGTGAAGCCGCCCAACTTGTCGAGCGCCGTGAGGGTGTCGTAGATGGTTTCCATCGTCAAAATCAGCTTTTCGACGCTGGCCATGACGAGGATGATGACGATTTCCGCCGCTACGAACTGCCCGATGTTGATGCGGTTGTCAATGACCAGCACGCTGCCAAGGATTAGCAGCCCCATTGTAACAAAGGTTTTGAAGCCGACCAAGCTACCGTACTGAGTTACCAGCACCCGAAAGTGCGCTTTTCGGGCGTCGAGGTACCCGTTGACGAGGTAGTCGGTTTTTTGCAGCGGTAGCTCGCTCGTGCCTGCCAGTTTGAAGGTGCCCATCGTGCGGGCGAGTTCCTCCAGCCAGTAGGCCACCTCGTATTTATACTTCGATTCTTTTAAGCTGGTTTTCAGCCCCTGTGGCCCGGTAAAGCGTATAATGAGCAACACAATGGCCACCAGCAGCAGCCCGAAGAAAATGAAAAATGGGTGGTAAAACGAGAGCAGCAGCAGCCCGAAGAAGATCTGCAGGACGCTTGTGGAGAAGTCCATCAGGATTTTGGGCAGCCCTTTTTGCACGGTGAGGGTATCGAAAAAACGGTTGACCAGCTCTGGTGCGTACTCTTTGTGGATAGCCTCCCATTTTATTTTTGGGATGCGGTAGGCAAAATCGAAGGCCGAGCGGGTGAAGATGCGCTGCTGGATGGTCTCAGTGACGGAAAGCTGCATGACTGTGAGCACTCCGGCCAGTGTCGTGCCCAACGTGACCACACCGATGAGCAGCATCCAAGAACTGGAGATGCTCCCTCCTGCTATCAACCCGATGATGGCTTGCACTCCCAGTGGCAGGCTGAGTGTTATTAGCCCAGCAAAGATAGCGTAGAGGTAAATGTAGGCGATGTCCTTTTTGTCTAACCGCAGCAGCCTGAAAAAACGTTTAATTGGATGCATGACAAAGTTGGTTAATGACCTAAGAATGACTTTTGCGGGTCAAAGTTTAAGGCTGGGTGCTTTTTAATCGGATTCTAACCCGATGGCAGCCATTCAAGCCAGCTTAAAAAGCTCGGCATTGAAAGGATTATCAATACTGTTCAAACCAATCAAAGGTCTGTTCGATAATCCTTTCCTTTTCGTTTTGGAGGAACGCCAGGTATGCTTCCGCAATGGGCGAGAGCCGCTTCGATGCCAGCCAGACCAAGTGCCAGTGGGTGACGATGGGCAGCCCTTTGTAAGGCAAGATTTCCAAGTCGCCGATTTTCAGCTCGTTTTTAATGCCAATCAGCGGCATGATGGAGTATCCTAACCCGGCAATGAGGGCCTGTTTTAGTGCCTCGTTGGAAGTCAGCTCGATTTTTTTGTAGGCTGGCCAATCTTCTTTTTCAAGGAAATGTTCCATAGAATTACGGGTGGCAGAGCCAAACTCCCGGTACAACAAAGGGTGCAGTTCCAGCAGCTTGCGCACGGACATCTTCGGGTTGCGTTGAATGCGAGTGCCACCCACGAGGTAGAGCTTGTTCTGGAGCAACTGCACCGAGTTCAGCTTCAAATGCCCCGGCAGCACGGAAACCAACGAAAAATCCACCTCGTTCTGCTCCAAGCTCTTCACCACTTGCGTCTTGTTCGTCACGTCCATCACTAGGTCAACGCCTGGGTTTTGCCGAAGGAATTCAGAAAGGAAATAGGGCATCACGTACTTGCCGGTCGAGGCGCTCGAAATCTTCAAGCGACCTGCCAGTTGCCCTTTGAACGACTTTGTGCGGTAGTTGATGGCCTCTATCTCGTCCAAAATCTTCAGCGCCGATTCTGCTATTTCCCGCCCGAAATCGGTGACATAGAGCCGCCTGCCTACTACCTCCGTTAGCGGTACAGCAAACTGTTCCTGAAATTTTTTTAGTTGCATGGACACGGCAGGCTGTGTCAAATACAGCTCTTCTGATGCCTTCGTAATACTCTGATATTCAACGACTTTGATAAAAATTCTAAGCTGGTGCAATGTGTAATTCATAAGATAAGCTTATGCTTTTCATCACAAAGATGATTTAATACTTATTCAAAAACAACTCAACTTTGTCCCATAAAAAAAAAATTAAGTTTTATGACAGAGCAAATAAAGAAACCAATTCCCTATCTAATAAAGGTGGTGGTGGGCAAGCAAGCCAGCCATCACCCATTGCACAAGGCAGCGACTAAGCCGTTGCGGCAACCATCTAAATCCAAAGCCGTCGGAATTGCTGCTATTTTGGTAATGGCAATTTATCTTTCCGCAAATAGCGGCTATTTGTTTTTCAAGGAATTGCTCATCGCATGCTCTATAATTGGCATGGCGATTTTGTTGAGGACCTTTGGCGAACCAAAAACTGGAGCAGCTCAATCTCAAAAGTTTGACCCTAGGTTTAACTGATAAATAACTATTCGTCTTTGGCGGCAAAAACGCTAACGCAACCTCAGCCATGAGTACCGCACCGGTATGGCCGTTCATCAGTGTGCCCTTCATTCAAATGATTCAATAACATCATTAAACATTTAAAATTCAATTCAAATGCTAACCAAAAAAATGTCGCATATCATTCAGTTAGTTCAAGAAAATTGCTCTCCCGACGAAGCCGCCGAGTTGATAGAAACCTTGGTGGGCGACCGCATCCGTTTGCACAACATTCAGGTGTTGCGCTGTTGGGAGGGCAATCACCATTTCGATTCCACGAAGGCTGACCAAAAAATCGTGGAGTTGAAAGCCCAAAAAAGAAGTGCCCGGGCACTCTTTGCTGAGGCAAGGGAGCAGGGCTTCGACGTGGAGGTGGCTGCCTCCATTGAGGTACGGCTGGTGAAAAAGACTTTCACACACAATTTAAAACTGGAACTAACCAACAACTGATTAGAATCAAAAATTGAATTAAATCATCATGCAAAAAGTAACAATAGCAAAGGGTGACGGTATTGGCCCTGAAATTATGGATGCCACCTTAAATATCCTCAAAGCCGCCAATGCCCGCATCGAGTTCGACGAAATCGAAATCGGCGAAAAGGTCTATCTCTCCGGTAACACCAGCGGTATCGGCAAAGAGGCTTGGGACAGCATCCGTCAAAACAGGGTCTTTCTAAAAGCACCCATTACCACCCCCCAGGGCGGCGGTTACAAGAGCCTGAACGTGACCATGCGAAAGGCCCTCGGCCTCTATGCCAATATCCGGCCCTGCAAGAGCTTCTACCCCTTCATCGCTACCAAGCACCCCAACATGGACGTGGTCATTATCCGGGAAAACGAGGAAGACCTCTACGCTGGCATCGAGCACCAACAAACTGATGAGGTGGTGCAGTGCCTCAAGCTCATCTCCCGCCCCGGTTGCGAGAAAATCATCCGCTACGCCTTCGAGTATGCCCGCCTATACAAGCGGAAGAAGGTGAGCTGCTTCCTAAAGGACAACATCATGAAGCAGACCGACGGACTGTTCCAAAAGGTGTTCAAAGAAATCGCCGCCGAGTATCCTGACATCGAGTCCGATAGCTGGATTATTGACATCGCTGCCGCAAGGCTGGCCGACACCCCAGAAATCTTTGAGGTAATCGTGACTTCGAACCTCTACGGCGACGTAGTGTCCGACATCGCTGCGCAAATCTCCGGCTCAGTGGGCTTGGCCGGTTCCTCCAATATCGGCGAGCTGTGCGCCATGTTTGAGGCAATCCACGGCTCGGCACCGACCATTGCTGGGCAGAATGTAGCCAACCCCTCCGGCCTGCTTAAGGCAGCCATCATGATGCTCAACCACATCGGCCAGCAGGACGTTGCGGAGCGCATAAAAAATGCCTGGTCCTGCGCCGTTGAAGATGGCATACACACCGCCGATATTTACAAGGAAGGTGTGAGCAAGCAGCTGGTGGGCACAAAGGAGTTTGCCGAAACCGTCATCGCCAGGCTAGGCCAGCTGCCTAAACAGCTAAAGGTCGCAGAATACGAAAAGGGCGTGCAGCTCAATCTGCCGAAGTACCAGCGCAGATTGGCCTCCAGCAAGGTGCTAAAAGGCGTTGATGTGTTCGTGGACTGGAAGGGTGGCGACGCTAACCAGCTCGCCGAGCAAGTCGCCAAGCTCAATAGCGACATCCGCCTGACGATGATCACCAACCGGGGCGTTAAGGTCTGGCCCAACGGTTTCGAGGAAACCTTCTGCACCGACCACTGGCGCTGCCGCTTCGAGGTGAGCAACGGTAATCCCGCCGAAAAGGTCAGCATCCCGAAATTGCTGGAAAAAGCGCTGAACGAACACATTGACGTCATCAAAACAGAAAACCTTTACGAATTTGACGGGGTGAAAGGGTATTCCCTTGGCCAAGGACAATAATAGTGTTAAATGCATCGTGCTTTTATGTCCCCGGCGGATGCCCGCCGGGGATTTTTTAATTCACCGTCGGTGAATTGACTCCCAGCTTACTTCATGTATTCTTCCGAATCTCCCGAAGTGTCACCACCACCAGCGTCAGCACAGTGAGCGGCACCACGAACCAAATCATGGCATATCTGAACACCTCCAGCGAGGCGTGTTCTTGCGTTTTTAAAATAATGTAAAAAGTATAGGCCACATAATAACCCAAGAACACGAACCCCTCCCAACGTTCAATGCGATAGCCGGTGAAGAACAGCGGCAAGCAAGCTACCGCCACGGCAAGCATAAAGGGGATGTCAAAGCTCATGGCCGCTGGGTTCACTTGTATTCCGCCTGGCGCAATGATTGCGCTCAAGCCCAAAATGATGAGGATGTTGAAGATATTGCTGCCCACCACATTGCCCACTGCGATATCCTCCTGTTTGCGGATGCTGGCGATGATGGATGTGGCCACTTCCGGCAGCGAAGTGCCTGCGGCAATGATGGTGAGGCCGATGACCAGTTCGCTAACACCAAATGATGTGGCGATGCTCACCGCACTTTCCACCAACCAACGGGAGCCGAAAACCAGCAGTGCTAAGCCAACGGCGACCAGCATCACTTGCAGCCAGGACTTCTCTTTTTTTGCCTCAGTTCCATCGCCATATTCCTCTTTGTATTTTCTTAGCACCTCCTTGTTATGCTCCTTCCTGCTTTGTCGGATGAGGAATACCGTGTACCAAATACCGAGGGCCACCAACACGGCGCCTTCCCATTTCGCAATCGCCCCATCCCAGCCGAAAAGCAATACCAACAAGCTGGAGCCTATCATTATTGGCACGTCCAAGCGCACAAGTTGCTGGTTGACGACGAGCGGAATGATGAGCGAACAAATGCCGAGGATAAACAATACGTTGAAGATATTGCTGCCAACGATGTTGCCGAGGGCGATGTCGGCCTTGCCGTTCAGCGCACTGCCGATACTAACCGCCATCTCCGGCGAACTGGTGCCGAAAGCGACGATGGTGAGTCCGATGACTAACGGTGAAATACCAATGGCAGCAGCGATTTTTGAAGCGCCCCTGACGAGCGCCTCCGCCCCGACGACGAGTAGGACGAGGCCAACGATGAGTTTTAGTGCAACCATATTTTTAAAATTGAGCACAAGTAAAACCAATATTTGCCAGCTTGTTCGCTGCTTGCGGCAATATCTAATCGAAATTTAATCACGGTTTGCTTCGCAACAAATCCCGTCGTATTTTTTACTATTGCAAAAAATACCTGAATGATACGATTTTCAAAATGCCTTACGCTGATTTGCGCACTGCTGACGTCACTCACCACGCTCCGCTCACAGGACAGCGACCTCGGCAATTGGTTTGCCTACTTCGGCAGCTACCGGGTCGCCGACCGTTGGAGCATCTGGTTGGAGGGCCAGCACCGCAATTTCAACTTCGTAGGCGACCTCGAACAGGCTTTTGTGCGCACGGCCCTGCTCTATGATTTGCCGAAGGCGAACTCGCAGTTGGGCGCTGGTTACGGCTTTTTCCACACGGCCAGCTACAAGGCAGGCACCGACGATAAGACCTATGCCAACGAAAACCGACTCTACCAGCAGTTCCTCACTCGGCAGCGCTTCGGCAGGGTTTATCTATCGCACCGCTACCGTTTGGAGGAGCGGTTTCTGCCAGCGGGTTTCCGAGCGAGGTTCCGTTATGCTACGGTTCTGAACCTCTGCCTCAACAAGCCGGAAATGGCCAATGGAACGGTCTATCTTTCCGCCTACAACGAGCTTTTCATCAATGCAAAAACGCCCATTTTCGACCGTGACCGTTTGTACGGTGGCATTGGCTATGCCTTCACGCCCACACTGCGGTTCGAGACGGGGCTGATGTACCAATTGTTTGAAACACGCCATAGGCCGCAGTGGCAGGTGGTTTGTTTCCATAATGTGGATTTGAGGAAGAAAGAATAAAGAGAATATGCCTTATTTAATAAAAGGCTGGTATAAACTTTGGGTATTCTTTGTGTCCATATTCCGACAGCGTATATATTTCTGTATAATCAAAACCTAAGACACCTTCATATAGCTTTGCATAAACTTGGGTTACCGATAAATTGCTATCCAAATGCACCCATACCATAGGGTAATCAGCGGTGTTCAAATAAACATGCTTCATAAAATCCAAGGTATAACCACTGGGTATTTTCCGCTCTTCTTTATTGGCTTCGCAACACCATGAAGTATCCCGTTTCCATAGCAGTATGCTTTTATCTAATTGGTCATAACTACGGATGTACGCTGATTGCTGTGATTCTTTTTTGCAAGTTATGTTGTGGGTACTCCCTTGCTTCGATACCTCATAAGGTACTCCAACAAGGTTCACGACTTGCTCCAACTTCATGCCCAACTTTATGCCCCTTACACCTGCTGCCGTAAGTTCAGGACGATAATTATGCCCATTGCAACCTATAAAAAATATAGCCAAAAAACAAGCTATTACATTTTTCAAATTATCGGTTTTAAAAGCTAAAAAGTGTTGACAGATGCAGCATAGGTGCGTTTTTCCTTTCTCAGTATTTCGTGGGTTTAACCATGCACGATGATAGAGCAAAAACTACGATTCTTGTTGAAAATCCAATTACGAAATTGATGAATGGCAATGATTGGTTTTAAAACAAACTATTATGGGAGCATCCTATTTCGTGGCTATCACAATATATTGATAATCCAGCGCACAATCATCTGATTTGATATTCGTGAACCCGGCAGTCTCCAGTTCATTTTCCACTTCATAAAGCTCCAACCGCACGTTGGTGGTTGGATATTGGATGGGTATGCGTTTTTTCTTGAAGTCCACGACGATGACCTGTCCACCTTTTGGAAGGACGTTGAGCAGCCGTTTCATATAGTCCACCCGGTTTTGGATATAGATATAGGTGTTCACCACCAGCACGATGTCGGCTTCGTTGGGCTGTAGCTTGGGGTCATTGGGCAAGCCGAGGCGGGTCTCCAGGCGGCGCTGGTACTCTGGTTTTAGCCCCACCTGTTTTACGCTGTCCATGAAGCTGATGAAACGGGGGTCAATGTCCACAGCGATGACGTGCTTGGCCTGTTGCGCCAGCCGCAACGAGAAGCGGCCCGATCCCGCCCCGATGTCGGCCACGGTCTTGTTGCTCAGGTCGCCCATCTTTCCGATGACCACTTCTGGCTTTTGCCACACATCCCGGCCTGGCGGATCGTACTGCTTCAGCAGGTTTTGAAGACTAGCGCTGTCGCTTGGGGCGGCATTTCCTTGCTGGGCGTTCGTATCGGGCTTGGGAGCTTTTGTGTTGCCTTCGGCAATGGGGTCGTCATGGACGCAGCCGAGGAGCAGGAGTGAAAAGACCCAGAGAAGTTGTGCGAGTTGGAAGTTGAATTTCATTTTGAAAAGGACGGTGAACCTTGCTCACCACAAGTGACTTGCGAAGATAAGCGGCATTCCACAAATGGCGTTGCAAACATCCGAAAATCAAATTTTACCCTTTCCAAATGGCTTGCTTATTGGCCGCTTAACGGTGAGCATGGGAAGAGCCAAGTTTGAACTAGGGCAAATTAAAAAAGCTGCAAGGCATCCACGAGTTTCCGGTCGTTGGCCAGCCTCGGCACCTTGTTTTGACCACCGAGCTTACCCTGCGATTTCATGTAATGTCGAAAGGCGTCACGGGGCAGCGCAGTGATTTTCAGTGGACGGAGGATGTTTCCCCTGATAAGGTCTTCATAGTAAATGTTCTGCTTAACCATCTCTTCGTCAAGCAATTGCGCAAAGCGCAACAAATCCTCCTGCACCAGCTGCTGGTCGAACTCCACGAACCACTCATGGTAGGGCAGCCCACCCTCTGGCGGTGCCACCTGTGGTGCCACCGTGTACTCCACGATGCCCACCCCAGCAGCTTTGGCGGCGGCCAACATGGCGGCGTCCACCTCTTTGCCTATCACGTGTTCGCCGAAGGCGGATATAAAATGCTTCACCCGTCCGGTGACGATGAGCCTGTGCGGGTTACGGGACACGAACTCAACCGTGTCGCCGATGCTATAGCCCCAAAGCCCTGCGTTGTTGTTGATGATAAGGGCGTAATTGACGCCAAGCTCCACGTTGCGCAGCGAAAGACGGGTCGGGTTTTCGTTGAAAACCTCGTCCACTGGCACAAATTCGAAAAAGATGCCGGAGGCGGCGTTGAGCAGCAGCCCCGGCTCGGTTTGGCTGTCCTGAAAAGCAATGAAGCCCTCGCTGGCCGGGTAGGTTTCCACCGAGTCGAGCCGCTTGCCGACCAATGATTCCAGCCCGGCCCTGTACGGTTCAAAGTTCACGCCGCCATAGACGAAGACATTGAAATTGGGGAAAATATCCTTTACGTGTTTTTTGCCGCTCCACTGAATGAGGCGCTCGTAGTACATCTGCACCCAAGGCGGTATGCCACTGATGAGGCGCATGTCCTGCCCCAAGGTTTCGGTGGTGATGGCCTCCAATTTCTGCTCCCAATCCTCGATGCAGTTGGTGGCATAGCTCGGCAATTGATTGGTTCTCAGCCATTTGGGCACTTCATGGTTGACGATGCCGGAGAGCCGCCCAGCGGGAACCTGCCCCACCATGTCAAGTTCTGGGCTGCCGGAGAGGAAAATCATTTTACCATCAAAAAAGTCGAAATTGCCCGTGCGGGCGGCATAGTTGAAGAGGGCATTACGGGCCGTGCCAAAATGATTTGGCAAGGAGTCCTTTGTGAGGGGGATGTACTTCACGCCGGAAGTGGTGCCACTTGTCTTTGCGAAATACTTAGGGATGCCGGGCCAAAGCACGTCTTTTTCGCCCGTTTTTATTCGCTCAATCCAAGGGCGAAGGGCCTCGTAGTCCCGCAGTGGCACCTGCGCCTTGAAGGCTTCGTAGCTGTTGATTTTATCAAAACCATGCTCCCGGCCAAAGGCCGTTTGGCTGCCCTTTTTCACTAAATCCTCAAAAACAGCTTGTTGCGCAGCTACAGCCTCGCCGCTCCACCGCTCAATAATGCGGGCAATTTGACGTGCGACGGGCTTGAGGAGGCGGGATTTTATCTTCATGGAAAGGATTGAAGGATTGAATGCGTGAAGGATTGAAGCTGGGGCAGCAGGCGGATTCAATCCTTCAGTCCTTCAGTTCTTCAATCCTTATTTCTCATAAGGGCATTTCAAGTCCCCAAAATAGTAGTAAACGCCGATGCCGAGATAGACGTAGGTATCCTTGGTCTTGGAGTTGCCACGCTGGCGGCCCGGTGTGCCGATGGGGGCTTCGATATTATTGCGGGTAAAAAAGTCGGGGTCTTTTGCGTAGAGTTCGGGAGAACGGTCAATGAAGGGCAGTGCTTCCTCGCCACGCAGGTCGCTCACGTCATCAGGGTCGGGATAGGCGGTGCTAACGTCGTCCAAATAATCGCTGAACAGGCGGCGGGCACTGATGTCAATATTGATGCTCCACTCGTAGCTGAGGTCAATCTTGAAACCAGCCCCATAGACCCAGCCACCAGCCACGGTGAAGTATTCGTCGCCCTTGAACTGGCCCTCGGTGCCGAGCGGGCGCAGCTCAACCCATTCGCCATTGAGTTCGGCCTTGGGGTTGAAATAGCTTACGCCGAGGCCCGCAAATAGGTAGGGTGTCCAATTATTGTCCTTGCTCCCATGGAAATAGGGCATGAAATTGAACTCCAACTGTGCCCCTGCATCGGCCACGATGGAGCGAAAGCTGAGGTTGCGGGACTTTTCAAATAGATTGGGGGAATCGGAGTCGTAGGCCTCCACCCTGCCAATGTTGCCGGAGAGCTTGCCACTGAGCCGCTCGTTGAAATTGTAGCGGAGGCCAAAGCCCGCTGCCGGGCCGAGGCGGTTGAGGCGGAGGTTGGTGTTCAGGTCGCCGAAGTAATTGACTGCTGCCACCCAGACGCCAACTTCTGCACCTTCCTGCGCTTGGAGGCGGTTTTGGGACAATGTTGCGAAGCAAGCAACAAGGAAGAGTATCTTTTTCACGCGTAAATTTTAGTTGAAAATGTCGTATCACTTAATTTTTTGGGCGGGCAAAGTTACACTTTAACGACAATGCTTGCATGGCTGTTGTGGAAGCTTGTTTGTTTTGAAAATGTGGGGTTAATGGATTCATTGACGGTTGGCAAACATTGGGGTGGACATTCCCCTTCGTCCTGTCAGCCGTTACTCCTCTGACAACCAACGTTTTAGCCATAACTCCCACCAATCAATCAAAAAACGCTTACATTTGCGGCTTAAGTCTAACATTTACGGGGTTTTTTCGTAAATTAGGCATCTCCAACAAGACGCAAGTCACCTACATGGTCGCTGACATATTTATTACACTTTTATTAGTCCTATTAAACGGGTTCTTCGTTGCTGCCGAATTTGCCATCGTCAAGGTTCGGATGTCACAGCTTCAAGTACGCTCCAATGGCAATTTCTCCGCCCGCATGGCCGAAAGCATAGTGGGCAACCTCGACGGATACCTTGCTGCTACGCAATTGGGCATCACGCTCGCCTCCCTTGGCCTCGGCTTTATCGGCGAGAGCGTGGTCTCCAGGCTCATCATCAATGTGATGGAACTGCTCAATTTGCAGGTGGACGAGGCACTGGCACACAAGATTGCACTGCCCATCGCATTCGTTACCATTACTGTGTTGCACATCGTGTTCGGCGAGTTGGCACCCAAGTCACTGGCCATCCGCCACCCCATCAACACAACTTTGGCTATTGCAGCACCACTGCGTATTTTTCACTTCGTTTTTAGTCCGTTTATTTTTGTGTTAAACGGCTTTGCCAATTTCATCCTCCGCCTCATCGGCATCAAGCCCATCATGGACCACGAGGGCATCCATTCGGAAGAAGAGCTAAAACTCATCATCGCCGAGAGTGCTGAGGGCGGTGCCATTGACGACTCGGAGCGTGAACTAATACAAAACGTCTTCGACTTCGATGACCGCTACGTTTGGCAGATACTAAAGCCCCGCACCCAGATTGCCGCCATTGACGTAAACGAGCCTCTTGACGAAAACATCGAGTACGCCATATCTGAGGGCTACTCTCGCTACCCTGTTTATGATGATACCATTGACCATATCATCGGTTTCGTGCATTCGAAAGACCTGCTGCTGCTCTCCCGCCAAGGCGGCGACAAGGGCATCCGGGACATCATGCGCACGGTACTCTATGTTTCCTCGAATAAAAAAGTACTGACCCTGCTGCGCCTTATGCAAAAGGAGCGAGCGCAGTTGGCCATTGCTGTCAATGAATTCGGTGGCACGGTGGGGCTTGTCACCCTTGAGGACATCATCGAGGAACTCGTTGGCGAGATACAAGACGAGTACGACACCGAGCCGCTCATCGTTGAGAAAGTAGCCGATTCCACCTATAAAATACAGGCCCAAAATCCGCTGGACGAAATCAACGAGTTCTTACCAGAGCCGTTCCCAGAAAGCGAGGGGTACCATACCATGTCCGGCCTGCTCCAACAGGTCGCCGACGAGATACCCGAAGAGGGTGAAACCATCGTGGTCGGCAATTATGAAATCACTGTGCTGAAAATGTTCCAAGCCAGCCCGGAACTGGTGCAGGCCAAATACCTCGGCTCTATGCCGGAAGAGCTTTACACACCTGGGGACGAAGGGTGAAACAAGGAAAAATCCAAAGCAGATAGGTGAAAGTGAATGCCAAGCCTTTGCATATTAATTTTACCACCATTTCCAGCGACGACGACGTCCGACAGGTACTCAATTTGCAACAAGCGAATCATTCCGCAAGTGTATCTGTTGACGTGGCCGCTTCGCAAGGTTTTGTCACCGTGCAGCACCATTTCGATTTGTTGAAACAAATGAATGAGGCCATCCCTCAGGTAATCGCCAAGGACGGTAATCAAGTGGTGGGCTATGCGCTCGTCATGTTGCCTGCTTTCCAAGACCTGATACCGGTGCTTAAACCGATGTTCGTCCTTTTCGATAGCCTTGATTTACGTGGTAAAAAAATCTCCGAGTACTGCTACTATGTCATGGGTCAAATCTGCGTGGCAGAAGGCTATCGGGGCATCGGCATCTTCGATGGGCTGTACCAACATCACCGGGAGCTGTACCATACGCAGTTCGATTTTGTGGCAACTGAAATCGCCAGCCGCAATACCCGCTCCATCCGTGCCCACGAGCGGGTCGGCTTTAAGACCATCCATACTTTTCAGGATGAGACTGACCATTGGGAGATAGTAGTTTGGGATTGGGTGTAGGCGTTTAAAAAAAAGCCCCGCCGAGCCTACTGCCCGCCGGAGCCACATTTTTCACCAACTAAAATCATAGCTTTTTTTGAGAAAAGGAATTTCTCTGATGTGCTTTAATGACACTTCCGAAACAACTGCCCCCTGCTTTGGTTTGTCAGTTTCTTGTAAAATAGGCGACCGTACCAGTTCTACTTGACGTAATTCCGTAGAAATGGTGCATTGGTCGAAGCAGAGGACACAGTTGCTTGCTTGCCATGCCTTTCCTACCGTAACTTGCCACTCAAATCAAAATCCAACTGTAATGAAAAAACAATTCTTCGCCCTCGTGGTCATTGGGACATTGGCTGGTAACCTATTTGCCCAGAAAGATGAAACCCTGATTGGCAAGACAGGACTGCACTTGAGCGGTATCTGGGGAGGTACCCATATCGGACTGAGCGGACTCAATGGCGACAACCACGGCATGGGAGGCGGCTTCTTTGGGCTGGAATTCAACAAAGCGCTAACAATTGGTTATGGCGGTGTAAATAGCACGGAATCAACGGAGTATACTGGGCAATTTGGGTTGGACTATGGCGGGCTGTTGATTGGCTATACCTACCTTTCGCACAAGGTAATACACCCAAGGGCCAGCTTTCTAATGGGCAGTGGCAAACTTAAATTCAAAGGCGATGCCGACGATACCATCTTCGTGGTACAGCCCTCGGCAGGCGCTGAGGTGAATGTGTTCAAGTGGTTCCGTTTAGGATTGGAGGGCGGCTACCGTTTCGTGTCCAATACCAGCCTGCCTGAGCCGGATGACGAGGACGTGTCTTCCCCGTTTATCCAAATGTCGCTGCGGTTTGGCTGGTCGTGGGGGCGGGATTGAGCATGTTTGCCAAAGGCCACAAAAAAAGGCCGAACGCAGGTTGCACTGGTTCGGCCTCTTTTTTTGTGGCTGTATAGGAAGGAATTATTCCCCTTCTTCTACGTCTTTCAATGTCTGTATTTTGTCGAGCAGCTTTTGCGCCCGTACTAGGAAGTCGGGGCGGTGCTCGTAAAACTCGTTGTGAATCATCAGTAAACGGGCGGCGTCCCATGCAGCCGATTTCGGGTGCAATTGCTTGGCGGCGATAGGGTGCAGCCAATACTCCAGGTTGTTGGAGCGAAGGTACGAGCCGTCCATGTCGAAGCCAGTGATGACGGACAGTTTGTTGAGGGAGAACAGGTAGTCAGTCTCCTTGTTAAGTTCTTTCTGAAGATCCACGATTTCGATGCGGCCAAAGCGCACACCGGCACGTTCGCAGAGGAACACGTCACGACGGCCATCAAAAGTGATGATGGTATCAATATTATATTTGCGCATGGAGTCGAACATGAACTTCTTCACACGGCTGTGCACAGGGCGCAGTTGTTTGAAGGAAAATTGCAGCGCCCGCTTGTCCACGTGAAATTCTTCGAGGAAGGGCCTCGTGCGTCCTGTGCGCATGTTGATGACGACCTTGTTGCGGCCAATGGTATGCCCCAGTTCGTTGGTCTTAGAATAGACGCTGACGTAGTCTACGTCGGTATTGTTCACCCAAGTATCGAGGAAGATTTTTTTAGTGCGGCCTTCATAAACAAGAAGTGCGACCTCAGCTATGACAAAGAAGTTGGGGAATCCTCCGTAGATGTTGCCATATTTTAGCTCCAGAAATGCAATGTTGTTATCCACGTTGATAGTGTTGTTTTGGGAAAAAGGTTTTAGAATTAGTTTAAATGGTTTGGTTTTTCTAAATCAAAGGCCAAATTTATGAAAAATGCAAACAATCAAACCATTTTTTGTATTACAAATTTTAGTGGCTTGACTTTTTTGCCCTTTTTTCCAAGGTTCTTTTTAAAGGAGAAACTTGCCCCCTTCGTAAATTTTTTCGCCGTCGGCGAAAATCTGTCCACCGTTCTTCATGTCCGCAATCATATCCCAGTGGATGGACGACTGGTTTTTGCCGCCCGTCTGTAGGTAGGATTGCCCGATGGCCATGTGTACCGTCCCGCCGATTTTTTCATCGAACAGGATATTTTTGGTAAAACGGTCAATCTTATAGTTTGTTCCAATGGCCGCCTCCCCAAAATGCCGAGCGCCTGCCGTATTCTGGAACGCATCATCCAGCAGCTCCTTGCCCTGTTTGGCTTCCCATTTCTCCACCCAGCCATCCTGCACCCAGAGCGTCACGCCCTCCACCAAATGCCCTGCCACAACGATGGGGTAGGTAAAATGGATGGTGCCGTTGACGCTGTCTTCCACGGGCGATGTATAGACTTCGCCGCTGGGCATGTTCGTCTGGCCATCGGAATTGATCCAAGTGCGACCTTTTGTCGAAAACTGGATGTCAATGCCATTACCAAGGTAACGTACCGTTTCCTTTTTGTTCAAAAAATCAACGATATGCTGCTGCGAGCGGCGTACTTCGAGCCAAGCGGCGGCTGGGTCCTCTTCGTAGAGCCTGCATGCGCCGAACACGAACTGTTCGTATTCCTCCAGCGACATGCCCGCTTCCTGTGCGTTTCCTAACGTTGGGTACTGGCAAAGGTTTCGCTTTAGGGAGCGGGTGGCCGTGCGCTCGAAGTAGATTTTGTTCAAATCCTTGGTCGCCTCCCGCCGTATGGCCGTCTTTTTTGGGTCAACGTTCTGGTCTTCCCGCAAGTTGTACGGTGCCATGATGTTCAAGTAGCAGTCGAACTCTTCCATGGCCTGCCGATAGGTGGGTGACACGTGCCTCAGCTGCGCCTCACTGCCCTCGGCGTATAGGATTCGGCCCTTTTCCCGAAACGCCATGTCCACTTCCACGATGGCCCCGGCCCGCAGCGCCTCCCGCCAAACTTCCCGCACGAGCGGCTCGGCCAGTGTGGTAGTGCTTACAAATAACCGCTCCCCCTCCTTGATACTCAGGCAGTACCGGACGAGCAATTGGGCATATTTGGCAAGCATCGAATCCATGATTAGGCGTTGGTGGCGAAAGTTTCCTTGCTGTTTTCGGCGGGTTGAATGGGGCGCAAATATCAAAAAAAATGGCTCACAAAAAAATTTAGTTTGCAGTTCGACAGTGGGCAGTTGGCAGTAAGTGTCTGTTACCACGGCCCTGACTGCCAACAGCCCACTGGCTAAGCAACAGCCAAAAAACCCACCTCTTGCTCTTCCTCCAAATGGGCGTAGCGGTAGCCTTGCGCAGCCAAAT
>JANPLH010000290.1:0-2783 GCA_031426435.1 Saprospiraceae bacterium
AGCGGCTCTTGCGGCCCTCTACCATCTACCACGGCACCTACCAGCGCACGAGCAACCCGAGCAAGCCGCTGCCAGTATTTGTGCTGTGAATTGGCTGGCAAATAAGCGTTTCAATAAAAAAAAGAGTCGTCCTGTGCAAAGGGACGGCCCAATTGTTTCAAGTCTTCCAACCCTCCCCGCAAAGCTATAAACCCAACCGGGAAAAAACTACAGCGGTTTTATTCAAAATACGGTGTGATAGCTATTTTGGAAAGCTTAGGAACACTTGCGCAAACCGGGACTTGAACCAGCGTGTTTTTCAATTAACTGACCCTGTGCCAGTCGGCAATAATAGCAATTAGAAAAGCATATAGCCCAATTCTACACCAAAAACCTTTTGCCTTTCCCCTTCCAAGGCTGTGAGCCCTCCTTTGCCAAAACTGTAACTTGCCCCGATATCAAACCGCTTTAGCCGTACTCCAATTTTTGCTTGGAAAAATAATATGTCCTTGGGCAATTCTTCCTCGTCGAAAACCTCATAGTTAGAAAAGCGTTCACCGAACTGGTTGTAACGACGCACAGAAATTGAGTTTTTAGATGTTTTCAATATCCCGTGGAACCCAAGCCCACCTGCAAGGTAAAATCTTCTATCGGTATGACTGGAATTAAGATTGTACCTCAGCATCATCATCAAATTGTAATAGTTTGCCCTGAAGGAATAATTTACATCCACAGTGTCGGTGTTATCCACTTTTATGGCGTTGGTGGAATTTGAAAAGCCCATGGAAGATAATAAATAGGGCTTCAATTCTAAATACACTTTTTCATGCGTCTTGCCCAAAGGCAAAAGAAGAAATGCCCCAAATATTGGTCGGCTCTTGCCAACATGGTCTAATTGTATTTGTTTACTTGCAAAATCAATTATCTCAAAGTTGGGATTGAATTTAGAATTTTGATGTTGGAGGCCAATCAAAATTCCACCATGCAGTTTAATTTTCACAGGCTTGGACTCATATCCCATTTGGCCGCAAGTTTGGTTGTATTTTTTGACCAATTTCTTTATATCAATTAATGAAAAGGCAACCTTATCGTAATTGGTGCTATTCAGGGCCGTACAATCGGCCAGATAAATCTTGAGCACCCCCTTGTACAAGTCTTTATAGCCGGTATTCCCGTTTTTTGTAAAGGCTACTTTAGAGAGTTCTTGGAGCTGGGCCTGTTTTTCGAGGAAGATATGCTCATTTTCGGCATGGTCAATATAATTGTAGAGGCTCATGCTTCCCCCAACTATTTTTTGGAGCAAGAGCAAGGTGTCCAACTGTATTCGTTGCTGTTCGTTGTCGCCTGGCTGGATTTCCTGAATACCCATCATTACCCTTGTTGGCACAAACATGCGCCCTTGCGCCACCACTTCGGCCACATCTGCCAATGGAAACCGTGCAGCTCCGTCCCTGGTGACCAACATATTCTCGGTATTAAATGCCTTTCGGTTCAAGACAACGGATTCCCGATGCCCGTTTTTGAACAAGACAGTAGCTTCTATGTCTTGGGCATAGCTGGCAGTCGCGCAAATTAGCAGCAAGGCAACAATAATGTAAAATGAGGGATGCAAGGTCATGTTTAATGTTTTTATTAATTTAGAAATGAAGCCAAAGCGGGCAGGACAACCAAGTTTGGATAGTCCCGCTTTGCTTGCCCAACATGGTTCGATATAAATGTACGGTAAGATTTTTCGTTAGTTCACCCGTTGTGGCAAGTCTTTTCACCTCCCCCCAAAGCTACAAACCCAACCGTGAAAAAAACCACAGTTCCAGCAATAGTTTAGCGGAGCGGCTCTTGCGGCCATGTGCCCAGCTTTCCCTATTGTGCCAAGTATTCCCACCCTCCCCTCAAAGCTACAAACCCAATCGTGAAAAAAACCACAGTTCCAGCAAGAGTTCCCAAAGGGACAAGTGAGCGGAGCGTCTCTTGCGGCCATGTGCCCAGCTTCTCTAACCTTACTCCCAAAGTGGCAGTTCAATCAAATCGACATGTAATAGGCATTCCTGCGGCCTGCCCGCATGCGCACACGCCGATGAGTAAACATAATCGTATGGCGAAAAGACAATCCCAGTTTCCACGGGTACAGCCCTTTTGGGTCATTAATTTTCAACGCCCTGCTCATAGTTGTTTTGGCAGAAAGGTCGGTTTTTTTTGAAATTCTGCTGTGGCGGCTATTTTTCAGTGCCCGGTAGTGCGCCGCAAGAGCCGCTCCGCTCACTTGTCCCTTTGGGAACGCTTGCTGGAACAGTGCATATTTTAAAGACAGTTGGGGACTGCTACTATTGAATTGTGAAAGACTTGCGCCAACGGGGACGATGCAAGGGATAGTCTTTTACTTGCGCCAACGGGGCGGACTTGAACTAGCAGTTATTCCACTAATAGGACAAACTCCCCTATTATTTTTTTAGACATATTGGGTGAAACCCTATTTCCTGCCTGAACCGGAATTCTTATGGTATCATTCGGAATTCCAGTCACATCACACATTAATGAGGTATAGCCTGATGTTCTAAAACATAGGTCAGGTTTTATCCCGATTTTCCATTTTTTGTCGTAATGTAGCAAATCTTCTTTTTGAGTACGAATAAAAAGCTGATAGTGCGATGAGTCAAGAACTATTGAGACCGTTTGCAGGATTTTGTGTAAACTGATTTTTTCCGTGTGAAGAAAAGGAGGCAAAATACCTTTACCATCAAAACATTCACACCATGAAAAAAGAAGTTGAACAACCCATCCTTCCCAAGGATTTTTTCAAACAGTTT
>JANPLH010000291.1:0-14723 GCA_031426435.1 Saprospiraceae bacterium
CAAGAAGCCTTGTGTAGGCCAATGGGTCCCTGCGCACCGAACTGATTGTGCAATCCGGAGAAGGAGCAAATTTCGGCATTGGGTCAATAGTCGGGTTTGTCTGGTATCAGACACGCAAAAGGGTTTTGGGCAGCGTTCATCTGCCCGAAACCCTTTTGCGTTCCGTATGTTTACGCCTTCTAATGATTTTGAAAATAACTCAATGCTGAAACAACTTTACCTGCTTTGCCTTCTCACCTTCGCTACTTCAGCGTTTTGCCAACAAGAGATGCTTGTTTTTGGAGAAGACAGGGGCAAGATTTCTGACAAGCTCATACTCAGCGGACGAGTGCTGGATGCCGCAAGCGGCGAACCCGTGCCAAGTGCCTTGATGCGGCTGGAACCCATCAACAGAACGGACGTGTCTGCCCTGAAAGGGGAATACGCTTTGAAAATGCCAACGGGTATTTTCACCTTGACCATCAAATGCCTTGGTTATGAGGAGTTTGTGACCAAAATCAAAATCTACCAAGATGCGACGCATGATTTCATGCTAACCGCACAAGACATTGAACTGAGCGAAGTCACCGTTTCTGAAAGCCGGACTGACCGCAACGTGACCTCCGTCATGGGCAGCGTGGAGCAATTGGACATCAAAAAATTGGAGCGCCAAGCGAAGTTTTTGGGAGAAATGGACGTGTTGCGTAGCATACAATCCGTCACGGGCGTGACGAGTGCGGGCGAGGGCGCTTCTGGCTTCAATGTGCGGGGCGGCAACACCGACGAGAACTTGATTTTGATGGACGGCAACCTCGTGTTCAACCCCGTTCATGCGCTCGGTTTCTTTTCGCTTTTCCACCCAGATATGGTGCAGGGCGTTACGCTATACAAGGGCGGTGTGCCAGCCAAATACGGTGGGAGGCTCTCATCGGTGCTGGACGTGAAGCTGCGGGAAGGCAATTACGAGCAATTTTCGGCAAAGGGCGGCGTGGGCATTGCCTCATCACGGCTGGTGCTCGAAGGCCCAATCGTAAAGGACAAAGCCTCTTTCATCTTTGGGGCGAGGGCCAGCTACGTGGACTGGATACTGAAGCAAACCCGCAATGTTGACCTGAAAAAGAGTCAAGCCTTCTTCTACGACCTGACGGGAAAGGCCGATGCCCGCCTTTCTGACAAAACCAAAATAGGCTTTACGGCCTTCAATACCCACGACAATTTTCGGTTCGCCGACCAGGTTAAGTTCGAGTATGCTACATCGAGTGGGTCGGCGTACCTGCGGCAAATCGTGGGTGAAAAAACCAACATCACCGCCACCGTCAATACCGGGCAATACGAGAGCAACCTGTACGACATCAACGGCAACGACCAATCCGTTTTTACCAATAAAATCAAGCATTTGCGGGGCGGGGTTCGGGCTTTTTACCAGCCCAAAACCAATCTTCAATTCGAACTTGGCATGGAGCAGACCCGCTATACCGTTTCTCCCGGAAAGCTGGCACCGCAAACGGACAGTTCTATCATCGTTGCCGATTTTTTACCTGATGAAAAGGGGTACGAGACCAGTTTTTTCCTGCACAACCAATGGACTATAAACAAGCGCATCGAGTTCATGGCGGGCGTCCGTTACACCCGGTTCAACAATATTGGGCCGGAGCGGGTGCTGCTTTATGAAGACGGCAAGCCCAAAACGGAGGAGACCATTCAGGACAGCCTCCAGTTTTCAAAAGGTGAAAAAACGGCAAAATATTCGGGCATTGAGCCTCGCCTTTCACTGCGAATTGGCCTTGGCGAGGAAAGCTCCATCAAGCTGGGCTACAACCGCTCCTACCAGTTCCTGAACCAAGTGTCCAACACGGCAAGCGCCACCCCGATTGACATCTGGCAATTGTCCAACTACCACGTGAGGCCGCAGTTTGCCGACAACGTGTCCATCGGCTACTATCAAAATTTCAGGGAAAACACCGTGCAGACCTACCTGACGGTTTTTTATCGAAAAATAAATCAACTCATTGATTACAAGGACTTTGCGAAGCTGATTTTGAATCACCATATCGAAACAGAACTGATTTCGGGCATCGGCAAAGCGTATGGCGTGGAAGTTTATTTCAACAAAGCCTACGGCCCTCACCGCTTTGAAATGAACTATACTTTTTCACGGACGCTGCGCCAAATCGAGGCAAGCGCCGACCAAGTTGGCGTAAACAAAGGCGACTGGTACCCCTCCAACTACGACAAGCCGCATAGTTTCAACCTCAATTATTTCTTCCAAGTCAGCCTGAAAAGCAGCCTGTCCGTCAACTTCACGTACAGCACGGGCAGGCCGACCACAGCGCCCATCAGCACTTATTCCACCGGCAATGTGCTGACGATACCGGTATATTCGCAGCGCAATCAATTCCGCATCCCCGATTATCATCGCCTGGACTTGTCTTATTCTGTGGGGCCTTGGGGCAAAAAAAGTCGCTGGCGCAACAGTTTGACGTTCTCGATTTATAACCTTTATTTCCGAAAAAATGCGTTCTCCGTATTCTTCCAGCAGCGCCCGTTCCAAAGCGTGAAGGCATACCGGGTGGCCGTGCTGGGCACAATGTTCCCTGCGGTGACGTATGATTTTAAGTTTTAATCAAAATTTTTAGAAGCGAAAAAATATCCTCAATGAAATTAAGAAACTTCGTTTTTATCCTGCTTTCCGGCCTGTTGTTGAACAGTTGCATTGACGACATCAAGCTCGATATCGACAACGTCCAGCAACAACTCACGGTAGATGGCCTCATCGCCGATAGCCTGCAAGAATACAGCATCAAAGTCAGTTACAGTGCCGTTATCGGCGTTGGCACTGATGACTTGGAGACGCCCGTTGAAGGCGCTACTGTGCGGGTTTTGGATGATGCCGGGGGCAGTTTTGAGTTTGCCGAAATCAAGGCCGGCACCTATACCCGGTTCATGCAAGGCGAGGTAGGCAAGGCCTATCATGTAGAAGTGAAAATGCCAGATGGCAAAATAGTCCTGAGCCGGCCAGCTGTCCTGAAAAAAGCGCCAAAGCTTTTGCCGCCCAGCTTCAATGTCACCGAGGAGGCTACGCTCAGCGGAACGGGAAGGCCGATTTATACCAAAAAGCTTGCAGTTGCAATGAATGCGGATGTATCAGAATTGACGGAGCCCCCTTTCCTTCGCTGGAGGGCTGTCGGAGAATATGAGTTTGGGGAAGACTATCCGGGCATCATAGACCGCAAAATTTGCTATGCCAAAAACAATATTGACTTCAACAATATAAAGATATTCGACACGAATAAACTATCCGATGGCCTACTATTTAAAGAGCCGTTTCTTGTCATGAGCTACGATTTCCGCTTTTACTATATGTACTGCTTCCACCTGTTTCAATACAGCATCAGCGAAGAGGAGTTTAGATATTGGGAAAATGTGCGGGACATCGTGAACATTGATGGTAGCCTTTTCGACCCGCCTCCTGGCACCGTATCCGGCAACCTCTACAACCCCGCCGACCTGGAAGACCAGGTTTTGGGGTACTTTTCTGTGGCAGGTGTTTATTATCGGCAGCAATTCGTCAATGCAACTGACATCGGTAATTCGGCACCTCCGAAATGCGGGAATTGGCCACCCCAACAACCAGCAGAATGCTTCAATTGCCTTTTGCTGGTGAACAGTACAGCCAATAGGCCATCCTACTGGAAGCCATAAATATGCTTGTTAAATGAGCGATAATCAAGAGGCCAAAACAATGTCTATCAACCAGTTACGGAATTTTGCAGCCCTCGCCTCCCAAGTGAGCGAGCGGGAGGTTTCCGCCGCATTTGCCGCCAGCCGCTCCTGCATGGTTTCATCGGAAAGTAGGTTTCGGATAGCTTCGGCGTTTTGACGAGCATCATCGGGGGTGACGAGCAGGCCGTTTTCGTTGCTCCGCAATAACTCCCGCATATCAGCCTGTTCGGGTGCTACGATGGGTCGGCCTGCGGCCAAATAGGGGAATAGCTTGAAAGGCAGTACCGTTTTCCCAAACTGGGCCATTGGCGCAGCCGCTGGCGGGATGATGAGCGCATCGGCGGCATACAGGTACTGCGATACCACCCCGATGGGCTTTCGCTCGACCAGTATTACATTATTCACTTTTTTTGCTGCGCAATAAGCTGTCAGTCGGGTCAAATCTTCTGGTTTTCCACCCACCAATAAAAACTGGATTTCGGGCAAATAGGCGGCAATATCCACGACGATTTCGACGCATTTATTCTTTTGCATATTGCCGGTATAAACCACGTATTTAGCCGATATATCGAGGTTTAATTTTTGCCTTGCCGCTGTTTTTGACAATATGGGCATCATATCCGAATTGTCCACGCCATTGTGCAACACGAGCAGCTTATCCGTCGGGAAACCCGCACGGCGCATGGATTCTGCCGCCACATTGCTGTGCAATACCATGCCAAGCATCTGTCCTTTTTTCGCTTGTTTTGTCAATAATTTAATAAACCCCGGCTTCGTATCGCCCAACCGCTGATAGGTTTCAAACATAAATTTAATGTTGAACAAAGCCAATAATATAGCGGTGAAAATATTACGGGTATAAACGATGTCATATCCTTTAATTAATCGGCAATAAATAATGGCAAATATCGGGTGCAGGTATTTATCCAATTGCAGGTTGGTGGCCGGAAAAACGCCCGTTTGCCGCAGGCCCAAACCCGCTGGCACGTTGTAATATTGGCAAATGGCTGCCTCCAAATGCTGGTCGCTGGCAAAGTACCTGCTTGCCTGCCTTGGCACTATCAAGTCAATGGCCACTCCCGCCGCCCGCAGCGAACTCACGTTCTTGATGATTTGCTGCGTATTGGTGTTGTGGTGAGGGTAGCGCTCGCTGGAGATATAGCCGATTGTAGCCGCAAGTAATCCTTTTTTGCCTATTGAAACAGGTTTAATCATATCGCAGCGTCAAAATTTCCTAATTTCTCAATTTCAAATTTCCAATCAACGACCGCCCATCGCTATTCTCCCTCGTCGGTTTCCCCATCCAATCCAAAATCGTGTTATAAATATCGGCGGTGCGGGCATTCCGGCTGTCCCAGCCCTGCTGGTTGTAAAGGAACGGCACCAGCATGTGCTCCCGGTGCAGTGAGCCGTGCGAGCCTTTGTGTTCTGGGATTTCCCAGCGGTCACGCAGGTCGTAGCCGGGATTGGCAGACACGACAATATCGCCAGCCCGACTGCCCCGAAACAGTTGCTCTACCTGTACCAAGGCATCAGGATAGTTGCTGTTGAATGTGGCGTCTAATGCGCCTTGGGCATCCATTGGCGCAGTCAGATTGCCGAGGCCAAACACATCGGCGGTGATGGGATGGTAGCGGTAGCCTTGGCCGTTTTTACCATGTATCCTTGCCTCGCCATGCTGGTTGGCAACCATGAACTCGCCGTCAGCTTTGTCCCGCCATGCCACAAAATCCACGGCAGGGTTGGCCAGCAGTTCCTGCAAATTGGCAGCGCCGAATGCGTTTTTTACGTCGTCGCCCCGCAGTATTTCCGGGCCTTTGGCCAACAGGTGCACAGCTCCGAACGAATTCCCCGAAATCATCACCGCTGCCTGTGGCTTGATGGTGAAAGTGTTCGGATGGGCGAATGTCCGAAAGCCTTTTCGCCGCATGAACTTCGCCAAATCCATGTGCGTGTGCGTGTCCGTCAAGCCGTGGTCGGAGGTGATGATGAGCAAGGTATCGTCCCAGCGGCCCTGCGCTTTCAGTTTCTTCACCGCTTCGCCTACGGCGAAATCGAGGTATTTATACGAGAAAATCGTCTGCTCGTGTTCGATGGCGTAGTAGTGAGAACCCCAGTCAATACAGGGGAAAACGACGAAAAAGAACTCAGGGTTGAGGTCAAGGCCCCGCATCATGCGCTCGTAGGCGGACACGTCCACCGGATGGTTGATGGCGAAATAATGCGCCTTGATGTACATCCAGGATTTGCCCGTGGCACCGAGGTCGTTCTCCTTGGGCACGCCCCTCGTTATCACCGAAAACACGTTGTAAGGCCGCTCCATCTGCTCGTGCAGCGTGGGGTATTCGGTGGGCATATCGTCGTTGAAAAGCCATGCTTCCGGCCCCACATAGGTGCGCTTGGCGGCCTTGCTCCAGCGGTCCTTGAAGAACGCCGCTTTGTCAAACCAGCGGATGCCCGTCACGTTCATCGTGCCGGGGAAAGCGCCATTGAGCATGGGCAAATAGGCAGGCCCAGTGGTAGTCGGGAACACGGAAGTGGCCGTGCGGTAAGTCCCACGTTCAATGATTTCCCGCTGGATATTGGGCAGCTGCCCTTCGTCCAAGAGGCGCTTGAAGACGTCGGGTCGGGCACCGTCGGCCAATAAATACAGTGTGAGTTTGTTTTTCAAAAATATGGATTGAAAGTAGTGAAGGATTGGAAAGCCCGATAGGGATTTCTAAGCCTGAACGGTCTGCAGGGCTTTCCATTCACGCCTGAGCAGTCGGGCTTTCCAATCCCTTCGGGCTTAGAAATCCCTGTGGTCAGACCGGCTTCGTAAAATGCGTTTGAATTGAAAGCAAAAACACCAAAATCGCCATCACCGCCACATAGACCAGTGCAAAGGGGAATAAACCCACAACAGCCAGCAACAAGAACAGGAAGATATAGAAATCCCGCTTGCCGATATTGTTGATTTTCGCCAAAGCCTTTGCCCATCGGCTTTCACTGCTGAGGTAGGCGTAAGGGATGTAAAACGTGCCTTCCCGTTTGTACCGGATATTATAAATCACGATGCTGAGAATGGCTCCGATAGCAGCGAAAAGTGCCGCCCAGCCTGCGTTTTGGATATAAAATGGCTGGTTGTGTTCCGGGTTTTGGACGGAAATAACGAGCGCAATCAGCACGGCCACCATGGAGGTAAAATCGAAAATGGTATCCAGCCATTGGCCGAATTTGCTGTGCAACATTTTCATGCGGGCAATCTCGCCGTCCACGCCATCCAGCACAGAAGCGAGGTGGTAGATGGTGGCGCCAATGAGCCAGTTCCAGTAGCCGCCTTTCAGCACGAAATAGACGGGGATAAAGGCCAGCAGCCCCGTGATGAATGTGAACTGGTTCGGGGTGATGTCCGTGTAAACCAGCACCCGACTGATTCGGGTCGAAATTGGGCGGTTCAGGTATCGGCTTGCCCAGCCGTCGGTAGGCTTTGTCAGGTTCTGGATGATGCGGGCCTTTACTGCTTGTAGCTCCGCTTCCGAACGGACGGGGTGGCAGCTTCGGTTGCCAATCATCATCGGCCTGATGGGCGCTAGTTTACCCCCGTAGAGCTGTCCATCTGACTGAAAATCAGCGAGTTGAAGCAGCACGACCTCCCCGCTGAGCGTACCTGTGTTGCCGCCGTCTTCGGGCATTTTCTTCAAATCTTCCAGCACGGAAATGTCCACTGCCACTGGTTCATTGAAGACAAAAACGGCTTGCGGCTGCTGCGCAACGATTAGCTTGCGGGCAGCTTCTGTCTCGTTTTTTTGAAAGAAATGGAGCCGAATATCCTTTACGTTTTTGCTTAAATGTGACTGAAGGGCCTCCGCTTCATCGGTCAGCACAACGGCATCCGACACCCCTGCTTTTGACAGGGCGATGAGCGTCCGCTCAATCGTCGTGAGGCCGAGGACGTTGTATTTCCAGTTGGAATTGACCGTGACTTGTGCTGCGTATTTTTGATTTTCCATGCAAGGTTTTTCTTTTTTGCTTTGGCTACTTTGTCGTTGCAACTCCATTAACAAGCACCCGCCAAAAACGCTGCAAAAGTGGGCATTTTTTCTTTCCTTGCCATCGGTAAAACCTAAGCGAAGTTTTTTCGTTGAAGCCATTGCCCCAAAATTCAATCCTTCAATAATTCAATCCTTCAATCCTTAAGATTATGTCAGATAATACTTCCCTCCTCGGCATCGGTTCGAGGGTAAAGCACCCGGCCTACGGCGATGGCGCCATCATCCGCCTCCACGCAGCAGCTTACGAATGCTGCTTCATGCTCTATGGCATCAAAATGGTCGGCAAAGACTACGACAAATGGCAGATCATTGAGGTCGTGCCCGCCGAAGCTGCCGTATCGTTTAGCGAAGCCGAAAAATCATTGATGAAAATCCTCAAGCACTGGTCGGACATCAGTGAGGTGGTGGACCTCGGCGACCGCTGGGACGGCGGCCTGATGATTCTCAAGCCCGGCGACGATAGCGTAAAGCCCAAGGATGTGCCCATCGAAACCTTTTTCCACAAAATCGTGATGGTGCGTGACCGCCTACGGGTCATGGAGCAGAAAATCAATGCCAGCAAGCTGACGGACGAGGAGAAAGTGGACCTCCAGCAGTACATCACCCGCATCTACGGCAGCCTCACGACCTTCAATGTGCTTTTCAAGTACAAGGAGCAACAGTTTGTGGGGGATAAGGGGAAGGAGTAGTGGGCAGTTTGCAGTTTGCAGTTGGCCCCAAAGGGATAAACAGTGGGCAGCGTATGAATTTGGCCTAATGGCTCGTACCCAATCCCAACACCAAGCTGTCCAAATCTAATTTTTCGAGGGCTGGGCTGAAGTTTTTCAGAATCCTGGCATCCTTGCCTATCACCACATATTTTGGAATGCCGAGTATGGTATGCGCTGTATCCCCTTCGCCATATTTTGAATAGGCATAGCCAATCAATGGGTTATTGGCCCCCTCCTCGCCAATCCAGTAGCTGTCCTTTATCCATTGCTTTTCTTCGGCAATTTTCTGCCAATGCGCTTTTTCAGCGTCAACATTCACAACAGAAAGACCGCTTTTTTTGAGTTGTGTTTTTAAAAACCTCATAAACGCCTATTGAAAATGTCGCTATCCGTAAATCCTTTACCAATACCCAAGAGACCTAATGACAAATCCCCTTACTTTTGGCCAATCAAAAAAATGACGCCATAAATATGAAGTACAAACTCGTCCTATTCCTTGGCTTGGCAGCCATCAGTGCCAGCCTTTTCATCCAAAGTTGCCTCGTCATGGAAGGCAGCTTCACCAAGCTGCCACCCGGCAAATGGCGGGCGGCCCTGAAGCTCACCCCAGAGTTCATCTCGCCCAACCCAAAGGGGAAGCCGTTGCCGGAAAAGGTGGACATGAAGTTCGCTGACGTGAACGAGTATGAACTGCCGTTCAATTTCGAGGTGGTCTATGACAACGACACGACCTTTCATATCGAGGTCATCAACGGCGACGAGCGCATCGTGGTGCCAGCCTCGGACATCCAGTTTGGACGCAGCAAAAGGCGTTCGCAGGATACTATCCGAATCAATTTCCCGATGTATGAATCGTATATCAGTGGGGCCTTCATGGGCAATACGATTGATGGTCAATGGGTGGTCACCACCCGTGAAAACTACGCCATCCCCTTCGTGGCCAAGCAGGGCGAGGACTGGCGCTTCACCCCATTGCGCAAGCAGCCAGCGCTTGATTTAGGGGGCAAATGGGCTTGCACCTTCGGCCTTGAATCTTGGCCAGAGGCCGAGGAGGCTTACCCGGCCATCGGCGAGTTCAAGCAGGAGGGCAACCGCCTCACGGGTACTTTCCTGACGGAAACGGGTGACTACCGTTTCCTCGAAGGCACCGTGCAGGAAGACAAGTTTTACCTCTCCTGTTTCGACGGCGCTCATGCTTACCTTTTTCAAGGAAAAATACAGCCCGACAGCACGCTTACCGGCGCATTTTACAGTGGCAAGCACTACCGCACCACTTGGTCGGGCAAGCGGGACGCCAATTTCAAATTGGCCAACGCCGACTCGTTGACCTTCCTCAAGCCGGGCTTTGAAAAGTTCGCCTTTTCGTTCCAAAACCCCGATGGCAAGACCATCTCCCTTGACAACCCGGAGTACAAAGGCAAGGCGAAAATCATTCAAATCATGGGAACCTGGTGCCCCAACTGCCGGGACGAGACGGAATTTTTGGTCAATTATTTAAAAGAGCAAAACCCACAAAACCTGGCGGTCATAGCCCTTTCTTTTGAAAAACATGCCGACAAAGCCAGTGCTGACAAGGCCATCCGCACTTATAAGGAGCTTTTCCAGATGCCCTACGAGGTGGTCTTCGCCGGCACGAACAAAAAGGCAGACGCTGCCAAGTCGCTTCCGATGCTCAACGAGGTGATAGCCTACCCGACCATGCTGTTTTTGGACAAAAATGACCGTGTCGTGAAAATCCATACGGGCTTCAGCGGCCCCGCCACCAGCGAGTACGCATCGTTTAAAGAAAAATTTAATAAGTTTGTCGCTCAACTTTGAGAGATGTGAGAGATGTGAGAGATGTGAGCGAGTGAGCAGGGTCTCGTTCGCTCACATCTCTCACCCGCTCGCTCGCTCACTCGCTAATTATGTCGAAAAACAAGCAACACCTTATCGTATACCACCCTGACAACCAACAGGTTGCAAATCAAATCAGGGAAGACTTGGCCAAGGCTGGCTACCTCGTGGAGGGGAAAAACCTGAACGGCAGCATAGGTACGCCGCTGCGCCAAACCGTGGTTTCGCCAGGCGGAGCCATCCTGCTGCTGATAACGGACAATTTCCTAAAATCGGAGCAGTGCATGAACGGTGCGCTGGAGGCCCTGCAGCATTGGGCGGACAACGGCCAACTTGTGCCCATTGTGGCCGAAGGCCGACATCCTACCCCCGACGGTACGGCGTGGGAGGCTGTGCCGACCTCCTTTGAGCGGGTGAGCAATATCATCCATTACATGAACCATTGGCAGGACAAGTACCTGACGCTGCGCAAAGACATACGTGGGCAAGAGGACAATGCCCAGTTGGAGGCCCAAACCGAAATCACGAGGCAGGTGTCGGGCGAGGTAGGGGAGTTCCTTCGCTACTTGCGCAACCTTCGTTGGTACAACTTGGCCGATTTCAAGGCGGCTAATTATGCTGCCTTTCGGCAATTCACCGAAGATGGCACCGCCCCAGAACCCGCCGCAGCGGAACAGCCCCAAGGGGATAACCCTATTATTGCTCCGCAACAAAATACAGCAACGGACGCCCAAGTTGTGGAAGCCAAAGAAAAGACCTTGGCTGAAATCATACAAGCTTCCGGCGAAGCACTGATGGCCGAGAATACGGATATTGGCAAAAAGAAAATGGAAGCCCAGGCGGAGGAAGAACCCCAAGTGGATGCCCCCCCCTTTGACCTCAACGACATACCCGGCCTCGACCAATTGCGCAAGCTCGACCAAGCTGGCAATGTCGAAATCGCTTCGGCAAAGCAGGATGATGCAGAGGAAGGTGTGGAGCTGACCACCCTGCTCAACGAAGTGCTACACGACGACGACCAAGGCGAGGACTTCAAGTTTGTGGGCGAAGACCCCGACAAACCGGAGGATTTCGACCTCGATTCACTCTTCGATGAGGATGATGCCTCCAATGCCGAAGCAACGGAAGAACAGGATTTTGAAGATGATGAAGTGTCGCTCGAACTGGTGTCAGATGAGGAGGAGGGCTTGGTGCTACGTGCCGATGGCGGTGGCCACTCCACCCCAGAAGAAGTGCTCGAACACGCCGTGTTGCTGTTTGACGACGGTAAAAAATCGGAGGGCCTCGACTTCCTCCGCCAGACCGTGCAGCTCAATGCCAGCGATAACACCATGCGCTACTATTATGCGTATGCCCTCGCCCGCTATGGCCAAGATTTTGGCAATGCCAAAAGCCAGCTGGAGGTGATTTTGGCAAATGACATGGAAAACACCGACGCCCTGTTTTTGCTCGGCGAACTGTCAGAAAGCCAAGGTGAATTTGAGGAGGCAAAGCATAGTTTTGAAACAGTGGCCGCCCTCCAACCGGACTTCCCAGAGGTCTATCACCGCCTCGGTATGCTGACCTTGCAGCACTTCCAGGGGCAGGAGAACCTGGCACTGGAGTTTTTCAAAAAATCGGTGGAATTCAACCCGAAAAACGCCGATGCGCAGTACATCCTTGCCACCCTCTACAATGAGTCAATAGGCGATGTGCCAAACGCCATACAGCACTTCAACCTCGCCCTGCGCAACGACCCGCAACATTCCTATGCCAATTATGACTTGGCGCTGCTCCACCTCCAATATGGCGACAAAGAGCAGGCCATCGAGTTTTATCAGCGGGCCGTTTCGCTCAACCCGGCATTGAAGTCGGCAGAGAACGACGCTGCTTTTGCTGCTCCGCAACCGGTGGCAGAAGTCATTGCGCCAGCACCAGAAGTCATTGATGATGAACAAGTTATAGAAGAAGCAGCCCAAGCCACCGAGCAGTTTTCCGCCGTTGGCGAAACTTTGGAGCCTGTGGCAAATGACCTTGACGACATTGCCATTGAGGAGGCCGTGGAAAATTTTACCGACTTGGAAGACGTCGCCGAACCCCTCGAAACGGAAGCGGTTGCCGATGAAATCGCCGAGTCCATCGAAGAGGCGTTATCCTCAATTCCACCAGAAGTTTCGGTGCCTTCGGCAACGCCGGATTTGGAGCCAACCTTGGAGGATTTGCTGGAAGAAGTAGCCGAAGAAAAGGTGGAAGAACAAGTGGCTGCGCCCGCCATTGAGGCCAAAATCGTGGCCGACCCGTCGAAAAACTTCACCGCCACCCTCGAAGAAATACTTGACCAAACCGATGATACCGAGGAGGACGAGTTCGTGCTGCCCCTCTCCAACGACAAGCAGCAGGTGGAAGTGAAAACGGTGCTTATCACTGGGGCAACTTCTGGTATTGGCAGGGCCACGGCGGAGTTGTTTGCCCGCAATGGCTACCGGGTCGTCGCCACTGGCCGTCGGGAGGAGCGTTTGGAGGAGCTTAAAGCCCATTTCAAAGAAAAATACAACGCCGACTTACTTACGCTGCCCTTTGATGTGCGAAACCTCGACGCCGTGAAATCGGCCATCGAAAACTTGCCGGAAGCATGGCGGGACGTGGACATCCTCATCAACAACGCAGGGCTTTCACGTGGCCTGTCTCCTATCCACGAGGGCGATATTGAGCATTGGGAAACCATGATTGACACCAATATAAAGGGCTTGCTGTACCTGACCCGTGCCATTGCCCCGATGATGGTCAAGCGGCGCAGCGGGCATATTATCAATGTGGCATCGAGTGCCGGGAAGGAGGTGTATCCCGGCGGCAACGTCTATTGCGCCACCAAATTCGCCGTGGACGCCCTCACCAAGTCCATGCGCTTAGACCTGTACCAACACAACGTCCGGGTGAGCCAAGTAGCGCCGGGGCATGTTGAGGAGACCGAGTTTGCCAGCGTCCGCTTTGATGGGGACAAAGAGCGGGCCGCCAAGGTTTATGAGAATTTCCAGCCGCTGCGGGCCAGCGATGTAGCCGAAGTCATTTACTTCATGGCGACAAGGCCGCCCCACGTCAATGTGCAGGATGTGCTGATGTTCGGCACCCAACAGGCAGGGTCAACTTTTATTGACAGGTCGGGGAGGTGATATTGGTAACTGGTGATTGGTGATTGGGAGCGACCTCGGAATCTCCCAGTCACCAATCACCAATCACCAATCACTAATCACCGCTACATTTTTTTTTCTGGTGGAAAATGCGGTTTTTTGCAACTCCAAACGGTAACGGGTGTTAATTTGATATCTTTTTGCCGAGGGCAACAACCATAAGCAAGTTGCGCAAACAATTGAAAATCAATGAATTGAATCGTTGTTTGCTTCAACTTGAAACAAGGAGGCAGGTACCCCAACTTTTTCCTTTTCACTTTTCACTTTCTACTTAAAGAATAATGGTTCTTGAAACAGCAAAACCAGTAAAGAAAGCGGCTCCGAAAAATGCGGGCGCTAAAAAAGCGGCTTACACCAAAGAGCAGTACTTGGGTTGGTATGAGTTGATGCTGCGCATACGGCGCTTTGAGGAGCGGTGCCTTTTGGCTTACAGCCAGCAAAAAATCAGGGGCTTCTTGCATGTTTATATCGGCCAAGAGGCAATTGCAGCGGGCATGGAAAGCGTGCTGCGGCCAACAGACGGCATCGTGACGGGCTACCGCCAACATGGGACTGCTATCGGTCGGGGCGTGAGCACCAGGGCAGCCATGGCCGAGCTGTACGGCAAGTCAACTGGCGTGAACAAGGGTAAAGGTGGCTCCATGCACTTCATGTCCAACGAGCACAAATATTTCGGGGGCAACGGCATCGTGGGGGCGCAGATTCCTATCGGTGCGGGCATTGCATTTGCCGAGAAGTACCGGGGCACTGACAACCTTTGTGTGACCATGTTCGGCGACGGTGCATCACGTCAGGGCGCATTGCACGAAGCTTTCAACATGGCCATGACTTGGAAACTGCCCGTGCTTTTCATTTGCGAAAACAACCACTACGCCATGGGCACCTCTGTGGAACGCACCAGCAACGTGAAGGACATCTACAAGCTCGGTCTTGGCTACGAAATGCCCAGCGAGCAGGTGGACGGCATGACACCGGAGTCGGTTCACGATGCCATCAGCCGGGCGGCGGCGCATATCCGCAGTGGCGCAGGGCCGTATTTCCTCGAAATCAAGACCTACCGCTACAAGGGCCACTCTGTTTCTGACCCCGGTAGCTACCGAACGAGGGAGGAATTGAAAAGCTACCAAGACATTGACCCAATCAAGGTTACGGAGGATAAAATCCTGAATCTCGGCCTGGCTACGGAAGCAGAAATTGAAACCATCAAAGACCGCATCAAAGCGGAAATTGACGAGGCGGTGGCATTTGCGGAAGCATCGCCATACCCAGATGCT
>JANPLH010000292.1:0-12842 GCA_031426435.1 Saprospiraceae bacterium
GGGTATGCGCAAGCTACAAATTTTACGGGGCGCTGCCCCTTGGATTTTGGGGATAATCTCTTCTCAGGCACTTATCACTTCAATCCGTTTCAGTCAGCAACTTTGAATTAACGTTTCAACCGATTTCAACCTATCATTCACTTATGAAAAACGCAGTAAGGCTTACCATTTTCATCGTTGCATTCATCTCATTGTACCCAGTTCAGGGCCATGCTGCCATTGCGAAGCAGCAGAATGAAGTAGCCTTAAAACAAAATGCTAAACGAAACACGATAGGCAAGTCCGCTAAATGGCGCAGCTTCAAAGTCAAAATGGCGCAAAAATGGGCGAACACCAAGGGGAAAATAAAACGGTGGGTATCAAAGGTTTTGATAAATATTCCCGCGGGAAATTTATTGACGAGCTTGGTGCTCCTCTTTGTGGCCATTCTGCTTTTTGCCATCAGCGGAGCCACCAAATTCGGGCTAGTCTTTGGGATTCTCGGCTCCGTGGCAATCATTGGAGCTTTGATTTTTTTCATGATTTGGCTAACCCAACAGTCAAAGGCCGCAAAGCCTATCAATTAGGCACCGGGCAGTTCACTTTCCTTTTTCCGGTTTTTGTACCAAACGAAACCGATGGTTCCCACCAGCAGGTACGGCATGACAAGCATATAAAGGATGCCTTCGTTGAGGCCGTTGCCAGCAGTTCCACCGTTCTTTAGGTTGCTCTCTGCACCAATTTTGCACATGGGGCATTGGGCTGACAGTGGGAAACTAAAGCCGAGCACTAACGCAAACAAGACAATTCTAACGATTAGCTTCTTCATGTTGAAAATCATTTATAATAAGGCTTTATCATCAAATACAGCACTGGTCCTGTCATTGCTACATACAACCAAAGCCAGTAAACCCATCGTGCCATCCGCTTGTGCCTTGCAAACTGGCCAGTGAAAGCCCGAATATAGGTGAAGAGAATGAACGGGAAGATGACCGCCGCAAGGATGATATGCGAAATTAACAAGAAAAAATAAACCGGGCGAATCCAGCCCTCACCGAGGAACTTGGTATCTGCATTGGTGATATGGTAAACCACGTACCCCAGCAGGAACAGGAAGGAGGTAATCACCGCCGCCGTCATGGCTTTTTCGTGCTTTTCGGGTTGCTTGTTTTTGATAAAATACAGGCCAGCCAATAAAATCAAAGCTGTTAGGGCATTCATCGTAGAATAGACCGCAGGCAGGAAGGTGAAATCTATGCTGGTCTCAAAATGAATCCGGTGCATGAATGTGACCAATAGCAGCACGACCGCCGTGATGACCCATGCCAGTCGGTTTAGTTTTTTCTCCAATGCAATATCGGGTTGCTTTTGGCTCATGTTGCTTATTCAATGGTTCGTGAGGTTTCTGGTTTCATGTTTCACGGGAGCGTCTGGTAAAATCATTTTTCAATAGGTTGTTTGGCTAAAACAACCGTTTCATAAATACCATTCATTTGCAATCGTGCAGGGATTCCATGAAACCTTAAACTTGAAACCTTTACAAACTTTTGTTATTTTTTCCCTTGAAAACAGGTTATCGCCTTTTTTGTTTAGGCACAACCTTAGCGATATGCTCAATCATCCGGCCCATTTGCTTGTTGTCGTTTATGTCGTACAACTTCCTGACATTCAAGCTGGTATCAGCCATTGCCACACCGTTCTCGGCATTTGGCAAATGATAGACATCCATGGAAAGGTGGCTCCATTCCTCGGAAGAAGTACCCAAAAGATACCATTGTTTATGATCTTCTATGCCAAGTTTGGTGGCCATTTGAAGCAGCGTTTGCGAAGTATCCGATTCAATGAATGAGAGGAAAATAACGTCATCTGTCTCATCAAAACTCTGGTGCACTTTTCCGATACGGTCAGCCAGCAGTTTGGCCGACGTCAAATCTTTGGGTAAAAAATTGATGACAGTCACCTTTCCGTGCAAGCCTTTTGGGCTAATCGGTTGGTTATCCTGGTTTTTCAAGTTGAAGCTTGCGCTTTCTACCTGCCCCAACTGCTCCAATTCTGCAACAGCAGTGCGAGAATGTGTGCGTCCTTTGTACAGGTAAAACAAAGAGCCAATTGGCAAGATAAAGAGCACTGCAAAAGCCATTGCTCTCCAGAATCTGTTCGCTGGCGTTACTTCGTTGATATTCTCCATTGTTTATTAAATCAATAGTCCGTGCAGATTTTACAATTCTCTGATAATCAGCGCATTAATCCGACACTGATTTTCACAGATTACACTGATTTTACTTCTTAAAATCTTGATTGCAAGCAATCAGTGCAATCAGTGTGAATCTGTGTCTAAAAACTGCACGAAGTGTTGTTAAATGAAAAAGGCGAGAGCCATTTGGGTCTCGCCTTTTTATGTTTTAAATCAGGTACTTGGCCGTTAGTTCGTCATAGTCGAGACTGCCTGTGGCGGGTTGCTTGTTCACCTCTTCATGGTTCTTTTTATCTATCTGGTTTCGCCTGGCACCCCAAGAGGCACCTTCTTGAAAGAACGCAATCACCGCCCAAACCAGCAACAGGGTCGGAAGCAATACGCTCCAACGAAGCCCTTGCACCTCGTGGGCCATGTGCATGAAATTATAAACGATGAAATAGGCTTTGTAGAGGCTGAACCCAACCATTGCTGCCATGTAAATATAATGAGCAGCGCCTTTGAACTCAAGGCCGGGAATCAGGTATCCCTTTGCCATCAAGGCAATCAATACTTCTACGATGGTAATGGCGCCGAGCAGTTTCAGGCCCTTAACCACCAATCGTTTCTGGTCATCATAACTCATGTGAGCATCCATATCTTCGAAATTTTGATTCTTTTAATGTTGTGAAAAGCGATAATTAAATGAGGTAGAATACCAAGAAAACGAACACCCAGACAAGGTCCACAAAGTGCCAGTAGAGGCCTATTTTCTCGACCATCTCATAGTGGTTGTTGCGTCTTGCATAGAGGCCACTTGCTGCGTTTATCATCACGATTGCCAAGAACACTACGCCTGAGAATACGTGGAAGCCGTGGAAACCTGTGATGAAGAAGAACAAGGCACCAAAAGCCTTTGGGCCAAAACTTTCCCTAAGGATTTCGCCACCAGCTGTTTTATAGGCGGCATGTTCGTATTGATGTGTGCCGTGGTTGATGGTAATGAGATAAGGTTTCTCTGCCTCGAATGCCATGCCCGCCTCTGATTTTCCAGTATGGGTAATCTTTTCAAAGTGGCGGTTTTCTTCAATATCCACAGCTCCCTTAGGCAAGTAATAAGTGGATTTTGCACCATGAATATCCTGCTCAACTTTAGAAAAACCAGCAGCTTCCAAGTCTTTGCCACTTAGGTATTGACCGCCCTCTGGGTGCATAGAGAATGGGTTGGTCAAAATAGAAACACCCTCTTCTTTGATAAGTGTTGTCCACTCCCAAGCTTGGCAGCCAAGGAATGTTGCACCACCCAAAATGGTCAAGAACATCCAAAGCACCACGCCCCTCTTGTTACTTCGCTGACCTTCCTGTACGGCACGAACCATCGTAACAGAACTTGCAATGAGCACGAAGGTCATAAAAGTCACGAAAATCAGCGGAAGTTGTCTCTCACCGTGGTAGAATGGTATTTTGTTGAATACAAAATCGGCTACGGGCCAAGTGTTGCTACTAAAGCGCAAAGCACCGTAAGCAATTAGGAATCCCGAAAAAGTAAAAGCATCCGATAACAAAAAATACCACATCATCAGCTTGCCATAGCTCGCCTTGAAGGGTTCTTTCCCGCCCGACCAGAGTTGCTCTTCTACTTCGTGGCCATGCTCTAAAACTGCTGCTTCTGAAGCCATGTCGAATAGTTGGATTGTTGTGATTGCCGGATTGTTGCGTCGTCATAAAAAACACTTCAACGATACAACAATACAACAATCAATATCTTACCGATATAAAGTCAAGAAAATAAACAAATAGACCCAAAGGAAATCTACAAAATGCCAATAAGTCAACGTCAGTTCAAATCGAATTTTGCGCTTCGGGGTAGGCTTGAATTTCAAGCCAAAAGCATGAATCAATGCAACGGTCAAAGCGGCCAACCCGCCAATAACGTGTGCTGCATGAAACCATGTAATCACGTAAATAAAGTCGCCTGATGGGTTGATAGTGAAAGGCACACCAGCATTGGCCAAAGCCGTCCAGCCCAAATATTGAAAAACAAAGAACAGAATAGCCAAGACATAGGTCAAGACCAACAATACCTTGTATTGCGCTTCTTTCTCCTTTTTAAAAGCATTGAAAGAAGCATGAAGCGTGATGCTGCTCAACAAGATGACCAATGTGCTTATCTTGAAAACCTCGGGCAAGGTGAACTCTAACCAGTTGCCCGCAGCTTGCCTGACGACGTAGGCGCTGGTGAGCGACGCAAACATCATCGTGATGGAACCACATGCCACCCAGACCGCAAACTTGTGCGGATGGATTTTGTTTCTGCCAATATTTTCGTTTACTGTTAAGTCCATTTTTAGATTTTATCCAGCCAAAGTGCAGTTAGTGCCAAAGGCAAATAAAAAAACGAATAGAACATCAGTTGTACGGCTGCCCGACGGTCGTTTTGCCGGAATAGGTTCCAACCAAACCATGCATAGACCACCGCTAAAACTGAAACAACTACTGCCGAAACTAAACCAGTTACATCTGTGAAAAAAGGAACCAATCCGACCGGCACCAAACAAAGCGCATAAAACACAGCTTGCAAGCCAACGCTCCTATCTTGCCTCCCTTCCTTGTTGGCCACCACGAATTTGAAGCCTGCTTTCTGATAGTCCTCAAATCCTAACCAACTGATGGCCCCGAAATGTGGAAACTGCCAAAAAAACTGTAGCAAGAATAGCGTCAATGCCAATGATGTCAATTCCCCTTGAAAAGCCACGCATCCAATCAACATGGGCAAAGCTCCAGGCAACGCACCTACAGCTATGGCTGCCGGTGAGATGCGCTTCATTGGCGTGTAAAGAAAGGCATAGCTCAAAAGGGCAATCACTCCAAAAAAGGAAGCCCACGGATTGAACAATGCCAATAACATTAGGCCTATGATGCTGAGAATGCCTGCCGCCAATACCGCATCTGAAACCGTCATGCGGCCAGTGGCCAATGGCCGATTAGCAGTGCGCTTCATCAGTTTGTCAAAATCTCTTTCTAGTACTTGGTTCAGCGCATTTGCTGCCCCAGCCACACAAAAACCGCCGAGGGAAAGAATCAGTACTGATAGTGAATTGACACTGCCCTCTGCTGCTATCAAATAAGCCATGACTGCCGAATAAACGACCGTCAATGACAGTTTGAACTTGACCAACTCACCGAAATCCCGCACTTTTTGCGAAACTAATCTCAGGGGAGTGGTAGTTGCAGCCGTTGTTTTATATTCCACTTAATTGCTTGTTAATCAAGTTATTGCTAAAATTAATTACCAGATTTGAGTGCAGTTAATAGCCGTTGAACACTTTGAAAAAAGCTATTTCCCCGACTGCAAACTGCCTGACTGCAAACTGGATTAGTGGTCTTCCGTTTCGCCTTCCCGCATTGGCTCTACCTGTCCAACTACCTCCTCACCATTTTTTCCATAGTCATAAGCCCAACGGTGAACGGTTGGCAGTTTGCCTGGCCAATTGCCGTGGCCCGGCAGGATGGGTGTAGTCCACTCAATGGTGGAAGCGCCCCATGGGTTCTTGCTGGTCACTTTTTTACCTTTCCAAATGCTGTAAAAGAAATTAACGAACATCAGCACTTGGAAACCAAAAGTGATAATGGCTGCAATGGTGATGAACTTGTTCATTTCAGAAAAATGGCTGAAAGTGTCAAAGTTGTCAAAGCGATAATAGCGACGTGGCACACCAGCCATACCGAGGTAGTGCATCGGCCAAAAGATGGCATAGGCACCAATCAGGGTTCCCCAAAAGTGGAGCTTGCCCATTGACTCGTTCATAAAACGACCAAACATTTTCGGGAACCAGTGGTAAACCCCTGCAAACATGCCAAAGAATGCGGCCACGCCCATTACGATGTGGAAGTGAGCCACCACGAAATAGGTATCGTGCATTTGAATGTCAATGGCAGAGTTGCCAAGGAAGATACCCGTCAGACCACCTGAAATGAACATCGAAACAAAACCTATTGCAAACATGGATGCCGCATTGTAGCGTAGGTTCGATTTGTAAATGGTGGTTATCCAGTTGAACACTTTCACCGCTGATGGAACGGCAATGATAAGTGTAAAGATTACGAAGAAGTTGGAAATGAATGGGTTCACGCCTGACATGAACATGTGGTGTGCCCACACAATAAACGAAAGGAAGCCAATTGCCAAGATGGAATAAACCATCGCTTTGTATCCAAAAATCGGCTTACGGCAATGTACTGCCAATACCTCAGAAGTAAGTCCCATTGCTGGCAGGATGATGATATACACTTCGGGGTGGCCCAAGAACCAGAACAAGTGCTGGTATAATATCGGGCTGCCGCCAACATGGTCAAGAGCCTGACCGCCAATGAAAATCTCGCTGAGGTAAAAACTGGTGCCCATGCCCCGGTCGAACATCAACAGCAAAAAGCCGGAAACCAATACAGGGAATGAAAGCAAGGCTAAAATGGCAGTCACGAAGAAGGCCCAAATTGTCAGTGGCATGCGCCACATGCTCATGCCTTTGGTACGTAAGTTCAGCACAGTAGTGACGTAGTTGATACCACCCAATGCCACAGAAATTACGAAGAAAACAAGGCTTACCAACCAAAGTGTCATACCTGTACCTGAACCATCGGAGGCTTGAGGAAGCGCACTCAAAGGTGGATATGCCACCCAACCACCTGCAAATGGACCTGTGCTGAGGAACAATGAGTAGAACATGACGATGCTGGACAAAAAGAAGAACCAGTAGGACATCATGTTCAGCAATGGAGAGGCCATATCCCTTGCGCCCAATTGCAAAGGAATAAGTAAATTACTAAAAGTGCCGCTCAAGCCGGCAGTCAAAACGAAAAACACGATAATGGTGCCGTGCATGGTCACTAAGGCATAATAAAATTCAGGAGCCAGAGTACCTATGCCGGTATCGGGGTTCACTTCAATCCATTTGCCCAACAGCGGACGTAGCCAAGAAAGGCTTTCTTCTGGAAAACCCAACTGAAGACGAAACACCAGCGACATGCCAGCTCCAATCAATGCCCAAATCATGCCCGTAATCAAGAATTGACGGGCAATGATTTTGTGGTCCATGCTGAAGATATACTTCGTAATGAAGTTTGACTTGAACTTGTCACCATGCTCATGTTCGTGAAAATGGTCGTCAAAGCCCAATTCTTCAATCAGCTTTTCCTCACGGTCTTGAACTTCGGTAATAACGTTAGCCATATTTCGATTTTTTTCTTCTTTGATTTAGTGGTTCTTATTGGGTCAAAATTTGGAATTCTGTCCGGCGGTTCTTCGCCTTTCCTTCCTCGGTATCGGTAGTATCAACTGGCTTGGTTTCGCCATAACCTTTTGAGCGAAGCCTATTTGCAGCTACTTGTTTACCAGAAAGATAGTTGAAGACAGCCCTTGACCTTTCTTGTGAAAGGGTCAAATTAGAGGCATCGTCGCCATCACTATCTGTATGACTTGAAATTTCGATAGTAATGTTTGGGTACTTGTTCAATGCCGCCACCAAGTTGTCAAGTTCATATTTTGACTTGTCATCCAGTTCGGCAGCGCCTGTTTTGTAATAAACATGGTCTAAGCGAATGATCTTCTCTTCTGGTTTTGTTGCAGAAAGCGCCTTATCAACAGCCGTATCAAAATCTTGTTTACGCTGACGGAGTTCCATATCTAAAACATCATCCTTTCTTGGGTCAAAATCCTTGCCTCGTATGCTGGTAAGGTAAAAAGATGGTTGTTCTTTCAGCCATTTTTCATATTCCTCTTCCGAAACAATTCGAACCAATTTGCGCATTGAGAAATGGCCCTTCCCGCATAACTCCGCACAGGCCAACTCATACTCGAAAGTTTTCCAAAGTGGCGGACTTTTCGGGTCTTCTGGGTCCGTAGGTTGCTGGTATTCAGGGTACTTACTCAATTCTTGGCGGTATTCCTCCGTTGTTTTGATTGGTGTAAAAACAAAGTAGGTAGGCATACCTGGCACTGCGTCCATTTTAACCCGGAAATGGGGTAAATCGAAGTTGTGCAGTACGTCCATGGCGGTGATACGAACCCTTACTTTTTTACCTACTGGCAATACGAGGTCGGCAGGCATCATATCGTCCAAATTCTTGTCGTCCATCCAATCCTGGCCAAGTGGGTTTTCCCCGGGCTTTATAAGCCTGAAATTGCGGGTACCCAGTTTCCCGTCAGGACCCGGATAGCGCAAATGCCAAAGCCACTGCTGCCCAGTCGCTTCTATTTCAATAGCGTCTTCACCGTCTGCGACGTCGGCCATTACTTCGTTCCATGCAACCAGACCACGAATTACAAGGAAGCACATCACAACAGCGGGTACTGCCGTCCAAATAATCTCTAATTTGTTGTCATGTGGCATGAACTCAGCAACCAAGCCTTTGCGGCCACGGTATTTATAAGCAAACCAAAACAAGGCTATGTGTGTGAGGACAAATACGATACCCGTAAAAAATAGCGTGATATTGAAGGCACTGTCCAGCGCCCCACCGTGCGCAGAAGCTGACTCATGAGGTCCGTATCCAAGCATCCAGTTCTTGTAATGCCAAGCTGACCAAATGGTAAGAATTAGAAAGCCAATCATGAACAGCAACATGAAATTTGCTGACCGTTTATTGGATTCATATTGCACCGACTCTTCACCCCTGATTTTGGCAGCCAAATCAGTGACCTTGCCAATCTGAATGATGACGATGACGATGAGAATTAAACAACCTAAGATAATTAATCCAGTGCTCATTTATGAACGAATTAATAATTTTTCAAAATAGAAACAATGTTTGGGGCATAATGCTTGACCATGCCTACCAAGCAACTATTCGTATTGCTGCACTTCGTGGTGCAAACTCTCCTCCAAGTATGGGTCGTTTTGAGGAAGAAGCGATGCCTTGGTTAATTGGTTAAATACGAAATAAATGAAAAATGCCAAGAACCCTAAGAATACACCCAATTCTAAAAGACCCGGAATTGTAAATCCTGCTACAAAAGACGAAGCTTGTTCAACAGCATGGCCGCCAGCTTCGTGGCCACCTGCACCCGACATGTGTTGGACAGCTTCATGGGCAGTTTTGTAAGTACCTGGCTTAATCATGTAGAAATAATCGAACCAGTGACCAAAGAATACGATGGCAGAAGTAAAGAACAAGGTGCCATAACGTCGCTTGGTTGTGTTGCGCATCAAGATTAGGAACGGTAGCACAAAGTTGAGTATCAAGTTGCCATAGAAAAGAACCGGATAATCCCGCTTGCGCTCAAAGAAATAAATCGTTTCCTCGCCGTTGTTGGTGTACCAAATCAACATGTACTGCGAAAACCAGCAATAAGTCCAAAAAATGCTGAATGCAAACATAAATTTACCAAGGTCGTGTAAGTGCTCCTTGGTCAATTGCTCAAGGTATCCTTTTGATTTAAGGTAGATAATCAACATAATGGTTAGCGCACAAGCAGCCAACCACCAGCTTGCCATCGAATACCATGCGAACAGCGTACTGTACCAATGTGCATCTACTGACATTACCCATTGCCAAATCATGGCAGGGCCAGTAAAAGCGGCTATTGGGAGAAAAATAGCAGCATATTTTCGGAGATTCCGCTGGTGCTTAAAGTTGGAATCTTCGTGACCGTGTGCATCTTCATCCAAAGATATTTGGCGGAATTTTTTAGCAAAGAATATCCAACAGCCAACGATAATAAGTGTTCCGAAAAGATACCAGTTTTTGTTCAAGAACGAAGATTTGCCTTTCAGCACTTCGTCCGTTGCAACTGCCTCGGTATCTGACCAGTGGTACAAATGGTTAAGGTGCGCATAAACGCCAATCCCAATAATTACCATCATGACCAAGCCAGGCACAAGGAACTGAGCAAACCCTTCCCATATCCTTTTGAACATCACGTACCATCCAGCATAAGCAGTAGTAAAAGCTGCTATCACAAAGGTAATCATGAAGGCCATGCCCGTAAAGAAGACGGCATTGTGCAGGAAGTTCGACCAGAAACGGGCATGAAATCCACCCGCAGCAATCTGCTCTGGCTCAAAAACATAGCTCAGGATAAGGCAAAGCAAACCAAGCCCCATCATCGCCATCAAAAAGTTTTTTTGTTTTGCTTCAAACGTAAACTGCTTCATGCTTGCAGGTATTTATTGTTGCTGGTCAAAAACCAGTAGGTTTTAATACAGAATTAAAATCAATGATGATCCTTAGTTGAATGTCCCGTTCCTCCATGCGTTTGCTGGTCACCAGTCGGAGGTGTTTCTCCTGAATTGGGTAGCGGTGACGGTGGCGGCACTGGTATTGGTTTTGGCACAAGAGCCTCTGGAAGCCCATATTCAGCATTCAAAGTATTCGCTTTCGCCGTGTAATTAGCCTTCCTTGCAGTTGCCTGCAAAGCACGGATATAATGGATGACTTGCCAGCGCTCCTCAAAAGAAAGTTTGTCAGCATAGGCACCCATCGTATTCTTACCATAAATTATGGCATGGTAATACCGCCCATTGGCCGAGAACACGAATTGGCTATCCACCAAATTGGCAGGCTGTGCCGGATATTTGCCACCATCGTCACGCACAAGATAGCCGCCGCCATCACCCTTCTCACCATGACAGATGCCGCAAAATATCGTGTAAAGCTCTTTGCCTTTGCTTAAGCCAGCATCCGTAATTGGGAAAGGATTGTAGCGGATTTGCTGTGAAGCCAAGGTTCTGCCATCCTCCGTATCAGGGTAGGAATAAGGCACATGGCCATTGGCAGTGTAGGAAATTCCACCGTCCTTCATGCGGCGCATTGTGTTCACAACTGCACCTTCTGCAGAACCATACACACCATTTTCAGTAGCTGAACCAGCATAGCCACGTGGTATAGTACCATTCACCGGTACCCTTGGCTGCGAAAGCTCCCGACGAGAACGTACACTGTTCTCGTCAAAAGAGTTGAAGCTGTAATTGGTCAGCACGTTGGCCTCATAGGAGACAGCGTGGGCCATGTCTGGAATCATCTCACTGCCAGTAGCGTTTCCTCCAGCTTGTTGACAACCGTACAGGCCGAATATGGCAAAGCCGACTGCCAGAACTATTAAGAAATGTTGCTTGAATTTCATTTTCAAAATTAAAGCTTAATATGCTTGAGCAAAGACCGTCAAACCAAGTTTAGCAGCTCCGCTTTAAAGTCATTAATTAATAAATCAGATGGTTTTAGTATGCACTTCTTCAGCACCAGTCGCATTGAAAAAGCCTTTTAGGTTATCCACAGAACCTGCGTCCATACCGTTTGTCTGAAACGCCAAGCAAAACTTGTCGTCCGTAATACGGTCATCCAATATCGGGTTGTTTACCCCAAAACCAAGGCCGCAAATGATGTAAAAGACCACTGTCATACCAATGGCACAGAACAATACGGTCATCTCAAAAACAATGGGGATGAAAGCAGGCAATGACCAATAGGGTTTACCGCCGAAAAGGGTTGGCCAATCGCCCTCAAACATCAAGCTGCCACCGAAAATCCAGGACATGCCAATCAAGGCAGTCAGCGTACCCGTCATTCCGAAGATAAAGCCCACTACGTGCAACCTAGATTCTTCCAAATCGAGCACGGCGTCCAACCCGTGAATTGGGAACGGCGAATACACGTCCATGATGTCGAGGTGTTGCTTCTTTGCCTTCTTGATGGCGTTCATCAGCACTACTTCGTCATTGTACAGCCCGAACAGAACTTCTTTATGTTGACCTTTCATGAAATTGCTTATTTTTATAAAAGTCTGTTTTTCAATTGATTAGTGGCCATGACCACCATGTTTTACATCTTCTGCCTCCTCTTCATCATGGTGATGTTGTTGAGGCTTTGCATCTGGGCCAAGGTACTGATCGCCATACTGCTTTAAGATGGCTTTTACCTCAGCGGCAGCCACCACTGGTGCTACCCTTGCAAACACCAAATAAAGCGTGAAAAACAAACCGAAAGTACCAATGTAGATACCAATCTCCACCCAACTTGGCCAGTAATAGCTCCAGCTTGATGGGAGGAAGTCACGGGCAAGCGTCGTGGCGATGATCACGAAGCGCTCGAACCACATACCAATGTTTACGAAGATGGAAATGAAGAATGTCCACCAGATATTCCTGCGGATATTCTTCGACCAGAAGACCTGAGGAGCCAGTAGGTTGCAGCCCATCATTCCGATATAAGACCAGTAGTATGGACCAAGTACCCTGTTGTAGAAGGCAAACTGCTCATAAATATAACCGGAATACCAAGCCACGAACAACTCAATAAGGTATGCCGAGCCTACCATCGTTCCCGTCACCAAAATCACTTTGTTCATGCTCTCGATGTGGTTGGTGGTAATATAACCTTCCAAGCCAAAGCATTTACGGGTAATGACCATCAGCGTCTGCACCATTGCGAAGCCAGAGAAGATTGCACCAGCAACGAAGTACGGCGGGAAGATGGTCGTGTGCCAACCCGGAATTACAGAAGTTGCGAAGTCAAAACTTACTATCGTATGCACGGAAAGTACCAGCGGCGTAGAAATACCTGCCAAAATCAAGGACAGGTACTCGTGGCGTTGCCAATGCTTGGCTTTGCCCGTCCAGCCCATGGAGAAAAAGGCATACATTTTCTTGCGAACGCCTTTAGCACGATCACGAACGGAGGCAAGGTCGGGAACGAG
>JANPLH010000293.1:0-3366 GCA_031426435.1 Saprospiraceae bacterium
TATATGAAATCGCTTTATACTGAAAACAGGCGCAAATTCTGGTTCCACTTGCTCCAGGTGTTCAGCTTGGTCGCTTTCATCGGTGTGGCACTCCTGCTCGATTGGCGCAAGGCCATCTGGTACGTCATCATCCCGCAGCAAGTGTCGTTGTTCGCTGTACTGGTTTTCAACTACGTGCAGCACATCCACGCAGACGAGGAGTCGCCCATCAACCACTCCCGCAACTTTACCGGATGGGGGCTGAACTTCACTTTGCCCAACAACGGCTATCATACGGCCCACCACATCTCGCCCGGCATCCACTGGAGCAAGCTGGCCGAAAAGCACAAGGAAATCGAACATCTAATTGACCCACGGCTCAATGAAAAGAGCTTCCTGTGGTTCATCTTTCGTACCTATTTTTTGGGGGCAATCATACCCGCCTGCCGCACCCAGAACATGCGTTTCGAGCGGATGGATAAGGTGGCGGAGGCTGCGTGAGCAATCACGAGCATTTGATTTTTATATTCCAAGTGCCAATAGGAGACAAGTTGTTGCCTATTGGCACTTGAAATATTAAGCTTGCTACATTTGTCTCAAACAAAACTATGAGAAAATGGAACTACAGCTCATCCAACAAAAAATACATGAAATCAGGGGAATGAAGGTCATGCTGGACTTTGACCTCGCTGAGATGTATGGGACGGAAACGAAGGTGTTGAAGCAATCTGTTAAAAGGAATATCGAGCGATTTCCTTCAGATTTCATGTTCGAATTGACCAAACAGGAATTTGAAAGTTTGAGGTCACAAATTGTGACCTCAAAGCGTGGCGGAGTAAGATACCTACCTTATGCCTTCACCGAGCAAGGTGTCGCTATGCTCTCCTCCGTCCTGAACAGCGACAAAGCCATTGCCGTAAACATCGCCATAATGCGGGCCTTCGTCGCCATACGAAACTACGCCCTTACCTACACAGAACTTGCCCAACGGCTCGGCGAACTCGAAATCCGATTCGAGGACGTCGAAAAAGCATTGACCCTACTGATGCGAGAGCGCAAAGACAAAAAGGACTGGGAAAAACGAGACCGTATCGGCTTCAAAAAATGACTTACCCCCTGTGCTAGCTTAGAACTTTGTACTTTTTAATTTGTCCTTTATCCTTTCCTTATCTTCGCCGTTCATAAAATTTTAACGATGCAGAATCACCGTCTCATATTGTTGCTGCTTTGCTTCGCAACAAACTTGTTTTCCCAGCGCCCAGAGCGCCTCAATTCCGCCGAAATCTACCAAGCCATTGAAAAGCTCAACGTGCTCGGCTCGGCGCTTTACGTTGCCGCACACCCCGACGACGAGAACACCCGCCTCATCACCTGGCTCTCCAACGACCTGCACATGAACACGGCCTACCTCTCGCTCACCCGTGGCGATGGCGGCCAGAACCTCATCGGCACACAAATCGAGGAACTGCTTGGCGTCATCCGCACACAGGAGCTGCTGGCCGCCCGCCGCACCGATGGTGGCACCCAAATGTTCAGCCGGGCCAACGACTTCGGCTACTCCAAGCATCCCGACGAAACCCTCAAAATCTGGAACAAGGACGAAGTGCTCGCCGACGTGGTCTGGGCCATACGCAAATGGCAGCCCGATGTCATCGTCAACCGTTTCCACCATGAATCGGCAGGCAAGACTCACGGCCACCACACGGCCTCGGCCATGCTCGCCGTGGAGGCTTTCGACCTGGCCGCCAACCCCAAAGCTTACCCAGAGCAACTGAAATACGTGCAGGTCTGGCAGCCCCGACGGGAGTTTTTCAATACTTCGTGGTGGTTTTATGGCAGCCAAGAGAAGTTCGACGCCGCCGACAAATCGAAAATGGTGTCCGTGGACGCTGGCACTTACTTGCCTTTGCGGGGCAAATCCATCGGTGAAATCAGCGCCGAAAGCCGCTCCATGCACAAGTCGCAGGGATTCGGCTCGGTGGGCAACCGTGGCGAGAGCCTCGAATACCTCGAACTCGTGAAGGGCGACATGCCCACCGACCAGAAAGACCTTTTCCAAGGCATCAACACCACTTGGAGCCGGGTGCAGGGCGGTGCGCCTATCGGCGATTTGGTGAAAAAAATGACGGATAAATACGACTTCAACAACCCCGGTGCCAGCGTGCCGCAATTGATGGATGTTTTGAAAAAAATAGAGGCACTTCCTGATGGCCCAACAGGGGCAAGCTACTGGAAGCGGGTGAAGCTTGCCGAAGTGAAGCGCATCATCGCCAATTGCCTCGGACTGTTCTACGAGGCGGTGGCCTCCGAGCCTTCGGCAACGGCGGGGCAGGAGGTCAACTTGACCATCGAGGCCATCAATCGTAGTGGGGTGAACTGCGTACTTCAATCCGTTCGCTACCTGCCGCTCGGCCTCGACTCAACGCTGAACGCTCCATTGGCCAACAACAAGGGTTTTTCCTTTAAAAAGAAGCTCGTGCTGCCGCAAAATTTGGCACAAACCAACGCCTACTGGCTCGACCAAGATTGGGCTTTGGGCATGTACACTGTACCGGAGCAGACGCTGCGAGGTGTGCCCGAAACGCCCAAGCAGTTCAAGGTAGAGTTTGTTTTTTTGATTGAAAACCAGCCGTTTACGCTCGAAAGGGAGATAGCCTATAAAAAGGATGATGACGTAAAAGGCGAGGTCTATCGCCCGTTCGAGGTGGTGCCGCCCGTCTTCGTCAACTTCGCCGAGGAGGCGCTTTTGTTCGCTGACGCAAAGCCCCGCAACGTGGCAGTGGTGGTGAAATCCGGTGCTGCCAACACCGCTGGCAACCTCTCCCTCGACCTTCCAAAAGGATGGCGTGCCGAGCCATCGAGCAATGATTTTAACCTAAAACTAAAAGGCGAGGAGCAGACGCTTAACTTCCAGGTTTACCCATCTGAAAATGCCAGCGAGGGCACCATCACGCCAAAGGCGACAGTTGGCGGGCGAAGCTTCGCCCAGTCCTTGACCAGCATCGAGTACGACCACATCCCAGCCCAAACTGTGCTGCGCAATGCGGAACTGAAAGTGGCCCGCACTGATATTAAGCGGGCTGGCGACAAGATTGCCTATATCATGGGCGCTGGCGACAAGGTGCCCGACGGCCTCCGCCAAGCTGGCTACCATGTTGACCTGTTGGCCGACCAAGACATTAACCTCGAAAATTTGAAAAAATACGACGCTGTGGTCATCGGCATACGAGCCTACAACATGGTGGAGCGGCTGAAATTTCACCAAACCAAGCTGTTCGACTACGCCAAGCAGGGCGGCACAGTGGTGGTGCAGTACAACACCGCCGGAACGCTCATCCCCGATGCGGAGATAACGCCTTACAAGCTGAAAATCAGCCGTGAAAGAAC
>JANPLH010000294.1:0-8472 GCA_031426435.1 Saprospiraceae bacterium
ATATCACCAAAGACGGTTCCATCGCTGGGCCTAAACTCTTGGAGCATATCGTGGACGTGGTGCTCCAATTCGAGGGCGACCGAAATTACACCTACCGCATCCTGCGCACCTTGAAAAACCGCTTCGGCTCCACCGACGAACTTGGTATTTATGAAATGCAGGAAAGCGGACTTCGGGAAGTCTCCAATCCATCAGAGTTGCTGCTGTCGCAAACGGACGAAGAGCTCAGCGGCAGCAGCGTCGCCGCAACGATGGAGGGGATGAGGCCGATGCTCATCGAGACTCAGGCTTTGGTCAGCACGGCGGTTTTCGGTACGCCGCAGCGCACGGCAACCGGCTTCGACCTTCGCCGACTCAGCATGTTGTTGGCCGTGCTGGAAAAGCGTGGCGGTTTTCCTTTTTCACAAAATGACGTGTTCCTCAACCTCGCTGGCGGCATTCGGGTGGAAGACCCCGGGATTGACCTCGCCATCGTGGCGGCGCTGATTTCGTCCTTGCAAGATGTGGCCGTCACCAAGGACACCTGCTTTGCCGGAGAGGTCGGTTTGAGCGGTGAAATACGTGCCGTCAGCCGCATTGACCAGCGCATACAGGAGGCGGACAGACTTGGCTTCAAGCAGATGTTTATCTCAAAATACAATACCAAAGGGCTGGATGTCAAGCGGTACAAAATTGAAATCAAGACGATTGGGAAGATTGAGGAGTTGTATCGGTTGTTGTTTGCGTGAGGAATTGATTGCTGAATTGCATTTACCTTACGAACACTGCTTTGGAAATCCAAGTTAGCTGCGAAACTCGCTCGGCGGCACCCCAAACTCCTCTTTGAACACCGTTGAGAAATAATTCGGGTTGTTGAAGCCAACTTCGTAACAAACCTCTGAAACGCTCAGGTCGGTGGTTTGTAAGAGGATTTTAGCTTTTTCGAGTCGGACGGAACGGATTAGGTGCGTGGCAGATTTGCCCGTCAGGGCTTTCAGCTTGCGGAAAAGGTTGGTGCGGTCCATGTGGAGGGCTTTGCAAAGCTGAGGCATCCCGAAGTTTTCATCGCTCATTTCTGCCTCGATGATGCGAATGGTTTTTTGCAAAAACAGGTCGTCCACGCTTTGGGACGGGGTTTCGAGCACCTGCCGCAGGCTGCCTACCGTCAGGAAGCGCTCCTGCATCCGGCGGCGCAGTTCGATGAGTTTTTCCAGCCGCACCAACAGTTCTTCCCGGTGAAACGGCTTGGCCAAGTAAGCGTCAGCCCCGAAGGTCAGCCCCTCGATTTTGGATTTTTGGTCGGCTTTGGCGGTGAGCAGCACGATGGGGATATGGCTGGTGCGCTCGTCGGTTTTAAGTTCCTGGCAGAGTTCAAAGCCGTCTTTGCCAGGCATCATCACGTCGCTGACAATGACATCGGGCGTAAGTTCCAAGGCTTTGTCAATGCCCTCCTGCCCGTTCCGGGCGGTCACTATCCGGTAATGCAGGTTGAGCACCGATGACAGGTAGGTGATAACATCCGGGTTGTCCTCCACCAGCAGGACGGTGAAGTGGTCATTGGTTTCAATCGCCTGCACCTCCTCCATTTTTTCTGCTTCCAAAATGACGGTAGCCAGCAGGTCTTCATTTGTCTCCTGAGCCTTACCCACCGACGCAACCGGTGCGGTGCGGACGATGGGCAGCCGGATGCTGAATTTGGTACCTCTCCCCAATTCGCTTTCTGCGCCGATACTGCCGCCCATGACTTTGACCAATTCTTTTGCCAACGCCAAACCGATACCTGATCCTTCCCCCCGCCGGGTGTGCGTATCGTCTGCCTGGTAAAAGCGGTCGAAGATGCGGGGAAGGTGTTCGGGGGCAATGCCGGGGCCAGTGTCTGAGACTTGAATGACGATTGACGACTGACGATTTTCGATTGCGCCTTCCAATCGGAAATCGTCAGCCATCAATCGTAAATCAACATAAACATCCCCTCCAGCGGGCGTGAACTTGATGGCATTGGACAACAGGTTCGACACCACGTGCTGCAACTTCTCCGGGTCGTGGTCCATTTGCAATTCCGGAAAATCGGACCGGAAATGCAACCGGATATCCTTGCTGTCGGCGTAGGAATGGAAGGATTCGGTGAGGTATTTCAGGTAGTTCACGATGTCGCCCTGCACGAGGTTCAGCGGCATGTGTCCGGACTCCAATTTCGACAAATCGAGCAGTTGGTTGACGAGGTTGAGCAACTGTTTTCCGTTCCGGCGGATGAGTTGCAAGCCTTCGTTAAACCAGTTTTTCGGGTCGTTTTTTACCTGTTCCGCCATGCCGAGGATGACCGTCAGCGGGGTACGGAATTCGTGGGTGATGTTGGTGTAGAGCCTTGTTTTTGCAGCGTCTAATTCTTGGAGGCGCAGCGCTTCGGCTTCTGCCAGGCGGCGGTTCAATTGGAAGCCGTAGAACCAGTAGATGCTGCCTGAAATGATGGCCGCCCAGAGGCAGTATGCCCACCAGGTGCGGTACCAGGGAGGGAGCACCACGATTTTCAAGCTGCGGGGCGTGTCGCTCCAAAAACCGTGGTGGTTGCGGACTTTGACCTGGAAGGCATAGTCGCCGGGAGAAAGGTTAGTGTAGCGGATTTCCCTTTTGTTGCCTAAGTTTTGCCATTCGTCATTGAAGCCCTTCATGCGCACGAAGAATTCCAGCTTCTCCGGGTGTAGGTATTCGGGAGCAGTAAAATGGATGGTAAAGTCGTTTTGCCAGTACTCAAACCGGATTTTCTCTGTGAAATCGAGCGCTTTTTGGAGGATGCCATCCACTGAAACCTTAACTTCCTCATTAAAGAGTCGCAAATTGGTAAAATAAACTTTCGGTAAGTGAGGTTGCAAGGTAATTTTTGTGGGATTGAAATAGTAAGATATATCAGTCAAGTTGGTAGGAATAATAATGGTTCCATGCTTATCCATTTTACAGGCACTATACCCGAGGCTGAATCCACTTGTAGATATACCTTCCTCTATGCCAAAAAACTTAAACTTATCTCTTATTCTGTCATAAAGGTAAATTCTGGTATTTCCGGTTAGCCATAATTGTTTGTGCTTATCTTCGATAATGTTTTGGGCACCAACATCGTAAAAGCCATCGCTTTTACAATATTGCTTTAATACTACCTGATTTTTTTCCAAAGCAAATAAACCATATAAAGTGCACACCCAAATTCTTCCGGTATGATCTTCAAATAAGGAAATAACATTACCATATTGCTCGGTAATATTCTGCGAGAACTTAACCCATGTCCCACTTTTTTGATCAAATTTTCTTAAACCAAAGTTTCCGCCAAACCAGACGTTGTTTTGTCTATCGACCAATATTGAAAAAACTACAATTTTGTCCATTCCTAATTCACCAGAAAAGTCTATAAATGAATTATCATACGGGTCAAAACGGCAAAGCCCTCCAAAACCTGTACCTATCCATAATTTTCCATTTTGATCAAATTTTATATCCCTGACTGAGCCTTCTGCATATCCATCGTCTTTTTGCTGGGTACGGACGAATGATTTTATCAGATTTCCATTTTCATCAAATTCACGAATAATCAAATAGGGTGTGCTATAGGTCATTGTAGCCACTTGCCATAGGTGCCCATTTGTAGCTGTTTCAAATTGATAATTCCATTCCCAGTGATTTTTTACACCGGGCAATGATAAATTGATTTTCTTTTCATAATAGTCCTTCGGAAAAACTGGTGTCAACCATGGATGGGTGAAATAATAGGCTTCTCCATTGAGCAAGAAAAGATAATCACTACCTGAAACAAGTAGTTTTAGTGCTTTCAACTCTTCCGGAACAGGAGTAGTTGACAGAGTTATTTCAGATGAAGGAAAAAGCTGTAAGTTTTTAACCGACTTGGCGTCAGGCTGGTAAACCTGCGCCCAAATAATTCCATCATTTGATTGAAAAATGAGTCCAGGCTGGGAATATTGCGATTTTAGCCCTTCCTCCGAAGAGAAGAAAAATGGATGCTGACTAAATGTTTGATTATTGGGGTGGTATTGTAAAAGCAGGCCGGATGACGTAGTCAATAATATTTTTTCATTGTTGCCCCAAACAGCATTGATTGATTCATCGTTATTGAGTGGGTAATTTTTGATGGGAATGAGGTTTCTTTTGCCAGCATCAAATTCAAACAATTGGCCCCTAATCACCAAAAGATGGATTCTTTTATTTTTTAACTGCAAGTGATGGTCCTTAACCCAAGCTCCCCAATTTTGTTTAAAGACCTTGGTGAATGGTACTTTCTCTTCAATGCTTCCAGTTTCTCTGTTAATTCTTGCCAAACCATCAAATAATAGATGAACCCATATATTTGAGTCAGCATCTTCAAAAACGAGCGTCACTGTGGGTATTTCACCAGGCATTTTAAAGTACCTAATAGAATCTGTTACTTCGTCGTATCGAAATAACCCTTTTTCCGTACCAATCCAAATATATCCTTCATGGTCTTCGAATACATCCTTGACTCCAAAAAAATTTTCTGAATTACTGGCAACCGCCAGTCTGTTGTGGAACTCATGAAAACTTCCTGAAACGGGATTATAATAGTCAAGGTGCCTCACAGTAGAGTATAGTATCCATATTTTCCCTTTACTGTCTTCAAAATATTTTGAACTCCCCCCGAATAACTTGCCGGGGGAGGCGCTTGTAGTATCTTTTGGATTGTGCTCGAAGATTTCAATTTGTTGACCGTCGAAACGTATAGGTTGATAATTAGCGTCTGCACCCCAGATAAATCCTCGGCTGTCCTGTAATTTAAAATTCAGGCTTCCGGCAGCTTGGCCTTCAACTAAGAATTCAAGCGGTTTGATGGTTGTGTAGGAATTAAGTGTGTTCTTATCCTGGGCATGTAAGGCAAAAGGTTTCAACATGACTTCCAGGCAGGCAACGAAAAGAATACAATAGGGCAGGTGAGGCATAGGTTCGATTGTCGTTTTGTTATACTCCAACTTGAGTGGTTTTGTCCCGAGTCTTCGAGGTAGGCTATCATGCAAGAAACCGTCCACAACTTGAGGATTGCCCACATGGCGTGGACGGATTCTTGCAGCACTTGTCCTGAGACAATGCGACAAACCCTGAGACTGAAATAGCTTGCAAGATAGGGTGTTTGAGCAAGTATTACCGCTTCACAAATCGCCCCGTCCGCACACCCGTCTCACTCCGCAGCCGGAGGAAATAAATTCCTGCTGGCCAATGCTTTGTATTGACAGCCAGCGCATCGCCTTCCGATTTTGGGAAACTGCTGGCAATCGTTTTACCGGAAAGGTCGAAAACCTCGACGACTAGGTTTCGGGCGGTTTCCATCCCTGGCAATTCCACCCATACCATATCCCCGGCGGGATTCGGGTATATTTTTAAGGGCTGTACCGCTTCCATCCTCGACTTTTCAGCGCTCACAAAAAGCCCTTCGTAGCGCAGGATGGCATCTTCGGCAGCGCTGCGAAGCGCCTCCAGGCTATCAGCGGCAAGGATGGCGAACGCCACTTTTATCGTGTCTCCCGGTGCAAACTGATACGGACCGGAACTGACTACCAGCCCCACGTCTTCCCCGTCGGCATCGCCAAAGCCGCCGGACGGACGGCTTTCGTTGAGGGTTGTATATTTCTCTTGATGGGAAAAGATGTCCTGGACATTTACGCCGCCATACGTGTCAGAGTATTCATAGACGTACAGGTTATATGGCGATTGCCCAAGCAGTTGGATGCCGATATATGGGCTGGGTTGCGTGGTATTGTACACGTAACCAAAGTGCAAGGCAGAATCCTGCTCCGCCCGGTTGTGGGTAAATGGTTGCACGTCTGTTTCTCCCCAAAGCCCTACGTGAAAAGTGTTGTATTCATTAGCGCTATTGTTGGTCACTTCATATTCGGAAATGATGAAATGGTCGCCCGTCCAGCCATAGATGTTTTGGCGAACGAACAAGCCCATTACGGCTGTTGGCGGTAATGTCGTACTGTCATTATAGGCACATGTAAGGGCAATATCAGCAACCAGATGCGTGGCCTCGTGGATTGGCTCGACAATTTTAAAATCATTGGCAAAAATGCTGGTTGCCGACCAGTTGTTTAGCGCCGCATCGGATACGTGGGAAGCATCGTTGCCTAACATTAAACCACATGCCCCGTCTGTCAGTCCACTTAGTCGGTACTGTAGCCCAACCCCATCGCCCCAGGTACTGGCGTACCCTATTCTTCCTTCGGAATTGACCGTCGTAGAAATAACCCCAGTATTGATGTCAATTTTCGTTTGGTTAATATTTACGAAAAGCCATTGCCAGTCATCGTACCCGACGGATTGAAACCTTAAACGAATTGGCAATTTCGTATCAGGTGGGGTGTTTGCCCCGACGACAAAACTGAATGGCTCGTTGAAATTGTTCGTTTCCGACATGGTAGAAAGTGAGCCGATTGAAAATGAATCGTCCAGTAAAAGCACGTCGGAGTTGGTAATGGACAAGGTGGCGACGAGTCCGATCGCACCAGCGAGGTAATTGACAAAAGTTCCGCTCAAACGGATGGTGTCGCCTGGAACAAAAATATTGTCGTTACCATCCGTAAAAAGCGCCTCCGAGAACCGGATCGCAGGGGACGTGCTCTCCGTCAGGGCACGGTACATATTCAGGCGGCCCCACCCCAATTGTTCGTTGTAATTCGGATTTTGCGCATCAATATTGTCTGCCGTCATACGCAGGCGTTCGCCCAATTGAACGGCGGTAAGGGAAGGGTCGTGCGCCGCTAAAATAGCAGCAGCACCAGACACCACTGCCGTAGAAAAAGAAGTTCCCCACCAGGTGCCGAGGTAGTTGCCACCCGGCATGGTACACCAGATGGAGCCTGGTGCGGAGATATCCACTGAGTAGTTGAAATTGGAATAAAGCTCTTTGGCATCCGAAGGGTTGGTAGCGGCAACACTCGTCACAAATTCCGTGCTGGCAGGATAAAATGGGATGTTGTTGTTCACATTGCCCGCCACTGAGACGACAAGGGCATTTTTGTCAAATGTTGCATACCTGACTACATTGCTTAGGTATTGCGAATTTGATGTTGGTCCACCCCATGAACAATTGATGACCCTGCAACCCCGGTCGGCAGCATAAACGATGCCTTCGGATCCGTAAAGCATATTACCGTCTGTCGGATCATCACTTGATGTTTTAACGATGACGATACGACTGTTGAATCCCGGCGCAGCCAGACCAATTCCATTATTGGTGACTGCAGCAGCTACCCCGGCAACCGCAGTACCATGATTATGGCCTGGCATGGGGTTGTTGTCATTGTAGTAAAAATCCCAGCCGAGATAATCGTCCACAAAGCCATTGCCGTCGTCGTCCACGCCGTTCACCGGGTCAGCCTGGTTCACGGCTATGTTGGCTGCCAGGTCGGGGTGCAGGTAATCCACGCCAGTGTCCACAATGGCGATGAGTACCGAAGTGTCGCCCTGCTCAACGTCCCAGGCGTCGAATGCTTTGATTTTGCCCAAATGCCACTGCTGCCCCACCATTGGGTCGTTGGGCGTAAATGGCGGAAACGTTGGCGGCACTGGCTCCCCAACATGCTCTGGCAGGCTGCCGGCAGTTCTAAAAATCATTCTCGGTTCGACGTATTCAAAGCGCCCCGTCGCCATCAGGCGGCGGCACAGGGTGGGTACGTCGGCTGTCTCGGCAAATTGCAGTTCCCCGATGAGCGACATATCCACTTTGCCAGCCGCCCGACCCCAATGCTGTGGGTAGAGGGCTTTGACAGAGAATGAGCCTTGCGTTTCGCAGAGGTTTTGCAAGGTGGCATCGGCGAGGCGATAGGTTTGGGGCTTTCCGCCTTCTGCTATCAAGGCTTCCCGATATTCGGGCAAGAGTTTAAAAATGACAATACCAAGCTTGTAGTTTGTTGCGGGGCGGAGATTCTGGCCCTGCGCCGAAATGCATTGCCAAGAAAGACATAGCAACAAGGCGAAGGGTAAAACGCTTCTTTTCATGACGTAAAATTTTGGGTGAAAAAATAATTGTTTACGCCACGAAAATGCGCCAAAGGCCGTTGCGCCAGCCTTCGTTATTGTTGCAAAAGCCTTTGAACAGGTTGCAACATGCAGCATGTTGAGATTGAAACAGCATCATGCGTTCCTGATTGCGCTCGGGGTCACCCCAAACGCATCCTTGAACGACCTCGAAAAATGTCTGAGGTCGGCAAGCCAATCCCAAGGCAACCTTGAAACGTTGAATTACGTGGTTTGCAACAGGGCTTTACTTACACTGCACCATCTCCACATCCTGCACGTACCCGCTGCAAACACATTTGAAACTAATACTTTGGCCAACAGCGTACCGTTTTTGGTCGCCTCCAGGCTGTCTTTCCAAACGGCAGCGGACACCATAGGTAGGGTCATTGGTGCGAAGCACTACGGACGTGCTCCCCTGCCCGGTACTCACCGTTGACACCTCGCCGGAGACTTCGATTA
>JANPLH010000295.1:0-20101 GCA_031426435.1 Saprospiraceae bacterium
AGTCACTTCAATATATTCGTAAATGGTATCCAAGACGCCATAATCTACCTCGGTGGTTTCCTCATAGCTTGTATCATAGTTGAACTCGTTCGGGTCATAGCCCTTAATATGCTTGACGTTCAAAACCACTTCGTCATTCCAGGCAAAAAGCTCCTCTCCTTTTTGCCAAAAATACTTGCCATCCGACTCAAAATAGTTGATAATATAGGCATCACCTTTCAGTTTTTGCACAGCAGCCTCATATCGCTTACGGTCGCCCATTTTTTGGATAAAAGTGATGTAGGTATCAAATCCCACCTTTTCCACCACCAAGTAAAATGGCTCCTTGCTGTCATAGCCCAAACTGGCGGGGTCTGCCAACAATTGCTCGAAGTATTCCTGCATCGAGGTATCGCCATCCAATTCCGGCGTTTTGTAAAGTTCCTTAAGGGTCGCCTGGTAAAAATCATACTGCTGCAACTGCGCCAGGTTCACCTTTTTGTCAAGGTTGGGCAAGTTGAGCGTCACGACCACATCGGCGGTGGAAGGGATGTATTTAAGGGCAGTTTGGCCTCCGGCAAATATTGCGCTAGCGAAAAAAAACAGCAGTGGCAGGCATTTGCGAAGCGATAAAGGATTAGTGGTCGGGGAGTTTTTCATTGAGCTATTCATTGATTTTCCGATTTTGAAAATGATAGGAAACCTTCCATTGGCTGGGCTCAAACATACATGAAAACGGTTGCAATGCAAAGAGGTTTCAGGGTTACATGGCTTCATGGCTTCATTGTTTCATGGTATCACGGTTGTCGTCTTGCGGGCAACAATGAAGCCATGTAACCATGAAACAATGAAGCCATGAAACCATTCAGAAATTCACTGTGTTCGCCACCGTACTGCTGCCCTTCATCAGGTCTGAAAGTGGCAAAGTGAGCATCACTGCCTTGCCGCTGGGCGAAAGTTGTGCCTTTGGGTTGCCCACTTTCTTGATGCTACGGTCGAAGCGGTAGATGCTGGTCATTTTCGCAGATTCCAGCACATAGCGCTGCATGGATGGCAGTTCAGCAAATTCCTTGGCCTTGGTCGGATAGGTCGAAAAGCGCTTGAACTGGCCGTTGGTGTAATCAAAACCCGACTTGCCTGCGGCGGCATGTTTGCCTTCTTTGTCGTATTCCTTCGCCACGATTTCCATCGCTTTGTTCAGTGCTTCCACATGTGCAAATCGTCCGCTGACCGTGAAAATGAAGTTCGACCAATCGCTCTTGACCATCACCGCTGACATGCCCGGCACGGCGCTCACCGATGTTTTTATCTTCGCCAAATTTGTCTCCACCTCTTGCTTCGACGGTACTTTGTAGCCTTCCACCGAACCCATGGTCATGTACTTGGCCATGTTGTCCTTGCTCTGGCTGAGGTTCACCACAAACGATACTTCGCCGCTGCCATCGGCCTTCATGTTCACTTCCTCCCGGATTTCAAAGCAGCCGGAAAGCAGGAGGGTCAGCATGATAGTCGCCAATATTTTCATGAGTAGATTGACAAATTGTGAACTATGAACTGTGAACTGTGAACGGGCTTCTACTGTGTTCACAGTTCATCGTTCACAATTCACCGTTAACGAAAGTACATCAGCACAGCCCCGAACAAGGTAATCAACACAATCAGTACTGAGGCCATTTTGATGGAGTATTGTATATGGTTGGAAAAATCGAGGATGTCCTGTCGCATGTCAGGGTATTTGGGAAGGATTTCATCTTCCAGTTTTTTTCGGTTGAAAACATGGGAAGGTTTAAACTCCACCCGGTTTTTCACCAAACGGCCATAAGTCTTCAATACTTTTGCACGGAAATAGACATTGAGGAACAGCATGGCCACGAACAAGCCTATGATGAAAAAAGCGAGGATTTTGAACATAGCAGGTTGCGGTTTTTTTCTGCAAAGCTACGAACCAGCCCAATCATCGGTTTTGTTGGCCTGTCTTTATTTTATTTCGATAAAAAACAAGCGCCGTGCAGCGTTGTCAACCGATATTGCATTCTCAATGTACAAACCTAATCTTAACCTTTGATTCCATTTGACGAAGATATCATTCGTGGCTGCCGGAAGGGTGAACGAAAAGCACAACAGGCGCTGTACGAAAAGTACAAGCCCATGCTTTTCAGCATCTGCCTACGATACGCCTCTGGCTGGCACGAAGCGGAGGACTGGTTGCAAGATGGCTTGGTCAAAATTTTCACCAACCTCTTCCAGTACCAGCCCACAGGGGCCTTTGGTGGCTGGCTTCGGCGGGTGATGGTCAACTCGGCATTGGAGCAGTTGCGCAAGCGCAAACGCTCGTTCCAAACCGTGGAAATTGGCGAAGTGGCTGATGAATTCGAGGCAGACGAAGAGCTTTTCTCCAAATACCGGGAAGAAGCCCTGGTGCGGATGCTGCAATGCCTACCCGAAGGTTATCGGACGGTTTTCAACCTGTACGTAATGGAAGAATATTCGCACCAAGAAATAGGCAATATGCTCGGCATCGCTGAAAGCGCCTCCCGCTCGCAGTTATCAAGGGCCAAGGCGATGCTTCGCAAAATGCTCGAAAAAACCGTTGGTGCCGAAGCCTGAAAACAGGGCGAGGCATAAGGACAAAGGATGATTTTCTTTAAACTCAATCGCTAAGAAATGACGGAACATCAACATAACGACAATTTGGAGCGGTTCTTCAAGGAGAACTTGGAGCGCTACTCGCCCACGCCTTCCGGCGATTTTTGGGCGAGGATGGAATCCTCCATCCCGCCCAAACCCTCGGCTTGGAAAGGGCTGGCCACTTCCTTCAGGAAATGGGCTGGGCTAGGGCTGCTGCTCCTTGTTGGTACGACCGTGCTCGTGCTTTGGTACCGGGACAAACAAGAAATAGAACGACTGTCCAAGCAGATTGCGAAGCAAGAAGCAGTAGCAAGCCAAGAAGCTGATGTATCCAAAGCGGCTGCACCGATTAGCTCCGAAATTTTGCCAGAAAAAGCGTCCATCAATGGGGCTGCCAACGATGTTGCCAATGCTTCCGAAGTGGCGGACGCACCAGTTTCATCCCCTAATTTAAAAACGGCTTATGGTAAAAAGGCATTCAAGCAGCAACTAACCGCATCGAATGGAAGGGCTGGGAGTTCAGGGGTTGCATTTAAGCCGTTGCAGGAAGCTGGTGAAAACCAAGTGGTTGAAAAGCAAGTGCTGGCAGAAAATGCTGCAAAAGAATTGCCCATATCAGAACCAATTATTGATGAAACCTTAATAAGCCAAGCTTCCCAATCAATGGCTGCAGCAACGGTTGAACCGAGCGACGAAAGCTATTTTGACCTAGGTTTTATTCCAGTGACAGACATATTCGTATCATCCATAAATAATCACGCTCCCTCTGTTAAACACCAAAAAATAAAACCCTTTGGAAAACCCTACCCGAGGATTTCTGTTGAGAGCGGCACAACGACATTCGCTATGCCGTTGAGCCGCCTTTTTTCTGGCGATACGCTTTATGCTGGAAGGGTTAAGCCCTCTTATAGCGCTGGCCTGCTGCTTCACTATGAAATAAGCCCGTCATTTGCCTTGCAGGGCGGCTATCATTTCAAAAATATCCGCTCTTCAAGGATGGAACTTCGCTATCATAGTGTGCCGTTTATCGCTGTGCATAAAATGAAAATGAGTCGCAGCATATCGTTGGAAGCTGAGACAGGTTTTGTAGTAAATAAATTAATAAACATGCGCTCCTACACAGACGGTTTGGCATTGCGTGGCCGGAAAAATGTATGGCTTGGGTGGCAGTCGAGCCTGAACCTTGGGATATCAATGGGCGACCATGTCACCTTGCTCACCGGGCCAACCGTGGGTTCTGCTATTTCAACCGTAGCGAATGGCAAACGAACCTGGGAAGCGGGCCTGGGCTTGAACTTGCGCTATCAGTTCTAAAAAAAGGTCATTTTTGTCGCAAATTCCATTCAGACGAAAATGACCATTTCCATACTCCTCCCCACCTTCAACACCGCCCCCTATCTGGCAGAGTGCCTTAATAGCATCTTGGCACAAACAGAGCAAGACTGGGAACTCATTGCCGTCAACAACTTCTCCACCGACGCCAGCCCTGATATCCTGCAAGGATACGCCGAGCGTGACCCCCGCATCCGCTTTTTTCACAACGACGATGTTTTGGGTAAAACAGGCGTGTCACCCGCCAACCGATTCGCTTACCGCCAAGCCACCAGCCAGCTCATCACCCGCATGGACAGCGACGACATCATGCCGCCCAACCGCCTCGCTGTGATGAAAAAAATGCTGCTCGACAACGACCCCGGCCATATAGCCACAGGTGCCGTTCGGTATTTTGGGGAAGATGGGGTGGGGGAGGGCTTTCGCCGCTACGAGGCATGGCTGAACGAATTGGCCAACACGGGCCGTCATTTCGAGGAAATTTATCGGGAAAACGTGCTGCCATCCCCCGTTTGGATGGCTTGGCGCAGCGACCTGGAGCGGGCTGCTGTTTTTCAAGAAGACGTTTATCCCGAAGACTACGACCTCACTTTCCGGCTGCGCCATGCAGGCTGTAAAATCGTCGCAACCACTGAACTGCTCCACCACTGGCGGGAGCGCCCCAACCGTACCAGCCGGGTGGACCCGAAATACCTCGACAACAGTTACCTCGACCTGAAAACGCATTGGTTCTTAAAAACCGATTACAATGAAAATCGCCCACTCGTGCTTTGGGGCGCTGGGCGCAAGGGCAAGCGATTGGCGGCTTTGCTGCACACCTGCAAAGTCCCTTTCCGCTGGGTCTGCGACCAGCCCAGCAAGTGGGGGCACGTCATCAGCGGGGTGAAAATGGAAAGCTATGCGGTTGTTTCAGAACTACCCGATGCACATGTGATAGTGGCGGTGGCGGCGGTGGAGGAGCAGCGCTTAATTGTTGATTTGCTTGCTTCGAATAAGATGGAGGTTGGGAGGGACTTTTGGTTTTTTTGCTAAATTGCCAGACTATGCCAACCAAACCTTACTCACAGCAGCGCATTCAAGTCCCCCGCTTCGAAGAAGAAGCTGGCTTCTATACCACCCCGCAGCGCTCGGAGCAGATGAGCCGTATCCGCTCAACGAATACGAAGCCGGAGGTGGCGCTGCGCAAGGCGCTCTGGCACTTTGGCTACCGCTACCGCTGCCATGACAAGCGGCTGCCCGGCAAGCCCGACCTCGTTTTTGCGAAACATAAAACCATCGTTTTCGTGGACGGAGACTTCTGGCATGGCTTCAATTGGCGACAAAAACGAGAAAATTTTAAAAGCAACGCCGCCTTCTGGATTCCGAAAATCGAGCGGAACATCCAACGGGACCGGGAAGTGAACGCCCAACTCGAAGCCCTCGGCTGGCGGGTGGTGCGAATCTGGGAGCATGAACTGAAAAAAGCGGAATTTGGGGCGACGGTTTACCGGGTTGTTCGGCTGCTGGGCGAGGCGGGAGGGCAGGAGGAGTTTCTGCTGAGCGAGGATTAGCCGTTTATTTGCAAGATGAAAAAACTAAACTGGATACAACTCCTGGCTGTCCTTTTGATAGCCAAGCTTGCCTTGCACCTCTGCCTCAACGGGCAGTGGTCATTTCACCGTGACGAACTACTCTACCTGTCCCTCGGCAGGCACCTCGATTGGGGCTATGCTTCCGTTCCGGCGGGCATCGGCTTTTGGGCCTGGCTCGGTGGCGAGGTGCTGGGTGGTTCGGTCTGGGTCGTTCGGTTGATTTCGACGCTGTTTGGCATCGGCACGGTGCTACTCACCGGACTGATGGCCAAGGAAATGCTGCCCAAGGGCGAGGGCACGGGCAGCTTTGCCATGCTCGTCGTAGGCTTGGCGGGGCTGACCTGTGGGGCGTTCCTGCGGCCCTGCATGTTGTTCCAGCCCGTCGTTTTCGATGTTTTTTACTGGACGCTGCTGTGCTGGCTTTTTCTCAAATACATCACCACCGAGCGGTCAGCATTGCTGCTGTGGTTCGGTGCAGCGGCGGGCATTGGGCTGTTGAACAAGTACACGGTGGGGATGCTCCTGTTTGCCATGCTGCCAGGCGTCCTGTTCACGAAGCAGCGCCGCATGTTTAGCAGCAAACATTTTTACCTCGCCATGGGGCTTGCCCTGCTCGTTTTCTCCCCGAACATCGCTTGGCAGGTAGCCCACGATTTTCCCGTGTTGCGACACATGAGCGAACTGGCGGCCACGCAGTTTGCCCACGTGTCGGTCGGCAATATACTCGTTGACCAGTTGACTTTTTTTGCATCGGCATTGCCCGTTTGGCTTTGCGGGTTTTATTTTCTGCTGTTCAAAAAAGCGGCGGCACCGTGGCGCAGCTTCGGCTGGATGTATTTGATGGTGCTGGCCGTGCTGCTGTTCTTCAATGCGAAGAGCTATTATTCCCTGGGTGCCTATCCGGTGCTTTTGGCGGCGGGCGCAGCGTTTTTGGAACAAGCGACGCAACATCGGCGGCGCTGGCTGCGGGTGGCCCTGCCCGTGTTCATGCTGCTCGTGGGGGCGATGGGGCTGCCAATTTCCCTTCCATTGTTGCCACCCGCAAAAGAAGCCGACCTGATGAAAAAACTGGCTTGGCTGCCCGGTGTGGAGGGCAGCTTGCGCTGGGAAGACGGTCAGCAATACCCATTGCCTCAAGACTTCGCCGATATGCTCGGCTGGGAGGAGTTGGGGCAAAAAGTGGGCGAAACCTGGCAGCGCATCCCCGACAAAAGCACCGCCGCCATTTATGCCGACAGCTATGGACAGGCAGGGGCGATTGAGCAGTTTGGGAAGGCGTATCAGGTGCCAGATGTGCTGTGTTTTAGCGACAACTACCGCTACTGGCTGCCAGACTCCTTGTCTGCCGATTTCAAAACCCTGATTTATGTAAACGATGAACTCGGCGACGATATGCAGGGCTATTTTCAAACTATCGAAAAGGTGTGGGAACTGGACATGCCGCTTTCCCGGCAGCACGGCGACAAGGTTTATCTTTGCCAAAACCCAACGCCAGCGTTTTTTGAGCGAATCAACACAGCGATAATGCAAGCCAAGAATGAGGAGGAAATTGCAGATTAAACCCTAATTTTCCATTCTCAATTACTTGCGTGAATCTTCGATTTCTCCATTGCTATCCTCCACCCGTTGCTTCTCATACTGCTCCCAATAATACCCTCGATTTTCCAGCAATTCCGAATGTGTCCCCTCCTCCACAATGCGCCCATCGGCCAACACGATGATTTTGTCAAACTCCAAAAGGGAATAAATGCGGTGGGTGATGATGATGGCTGTTTTGTCGGCGATGTCGGTGCTTAGGTAGCTGAGTATCTGCTTTTCGGTATTGGTGTCCACGGCGCTGAGGCAGTCGTCGAGGAGCACGATGTCGGGCTTTTTGATGAGGGCACGGGCGATGCTCACCCGCTGTTTTTGGCCGCCACTAAGGGTTACGCCCCGCTCGCCGACCACGGTTTCAAAGCCTTCCGGCAAGCCTGCGATTTCGTTGTAGATGGCGGCGTGGCGGGTATAGGTTTCCACCTCCGCTTGCGAAGCATCACGGCGGCCAAAACGGACGTTGTTGCTCACCGAATCGGAGAACAGGAACACATCCTGAGGCACGTAGCCGATGCGCTGTCGCAATTGGCTGAGGTCGTGCTGGCGTATGTCCACGCCGTCCACCAAGATTTTTCCTTCTGTTACGTCATAGAGCCGCACCAATAGGTCGGCCAGGGTGGACTTTCCGCAGCCCGTCCGCCCGATGATGGCGAGTTTTTGCCCAGCCTTTAGCTCAAAACTGATATTGCGCAGCGCCACAATGCCTGTGTCAGGGTAGGTGAAGGAGACGTTTTGGAAGGTAATGGTAGACGAGGGATGAGGGATGAGGGATGAGGGATGAGAGGGGCTGCTAACTTGGTTCGTGATTTCTGGTTTTACGCTCAAGAACTCATTGATGCGTTGTTGCGAAGCGGCGGCTTGTTGTATCAACGAACTGATCCAGCCGAGGGAAGTGACGGGCCAGGTGAGCATGTTCACGTAGATGATGAACTCGGCGATGTTGCCCGTGGTGATGTTGCCCTTGGCCACCTCCAGCCCGCCGACATAGACGGTGATGATGGTGCTGAGTCCAATCAGCACGAGCATGGTAGGCTGAAATAGGGAGTCCACACGGGCCAGTTTCAGGGATTTGTCCATGTAGGACTGGCTTTCTTCGTGGAAATAATGGCCCATTGGCGCTTCCTGGACATAGCTTTTCACCACCCGAATGCCACTGAACACCTCCTGCGTGATGCTGGTCAGTTTGGATAACTGCTGCTGTATTTTGGTGCTGTTTTTTGAAATCAAACTGCTGACGTAGTAAATCGAGAGGGACAAGATGGGCAGTGGCAATAATGACCAAAGGGTTAGCGTGACATTCACCCGCAACATGGAAATGATGACGAGCGCAAACAGCGAGGCGAGGTTGATGCCATATAAAATGGCTGGGCCAAGGTACATCCGCACTTTCGATACGTCCTCCATGACACGGGCCATGAGGTCGCCAGTGGCGTTTTTCTTATAAAAAGCGAGGTGAAGGTCTTCATAGTGTTGGAAGAGTTCCTTACGAAGGTCGTATTCAATCAGCCTCGACATGACGATGATGGTCTGCCGCACGAGGAAAAGAAACAAGCCCATGAGCAGCGCCAATACCAGCACCACCAGGCCGAAATAGAGCAGCACCCTCCCGAAATGCGCAAATACTTCTTGCTGTACCTCAAAGCCATCGTACATGCGGTACATGGCGATGTTCTCCACCACGAGGTCGAGCGCCTGGCGAATCATTTGGGGTTGCAGCGCCTGAAAATAGTTGGAAACAAAGATGAAAAGGATGCCCAGCAGCAGTCGCTTGCGGTACTTTAAGAAGTATTTATTTAGGTAAAAAAGATGCTTCATTAAAACGGTGGACGGCTTACGGTGGACGGTCAAGGGTAGCAGGTACTCCGTTTGCCGTAGGCCGTCCACCGTAGGCCTTAAACTAAATTTGGGCGGGCAAACTTAGGTAAATATCTTTGCACCGATCGGCTTGGCAGCGACCAACTCGGTACTCATTTATTGTAATTCCCGTTGGGGAACAAAACAAAACGAAATGCACAGAGAAATCCACCAATGGCACAGCCCATCACTCAACAAAAACATGGAAATTGGCATGTGGGGTAATTATGGCTTTGCCCTGTTATTGCTGCCCACCGCTGCTGCCGACTTTTTGGAGTACGAGCGCTTCCTAATGATGGACGTGCTGGAAAACCAAATCAATTCGGGCAAGTGCAAGGTCTTTTCTATCAACAGCATCAACTCCGAAAGCTGGTTGAACAATAAAATGCACCCCCGCCACAAATCCATCCGCCATACGCAGTTCAATAGCTATGTGTACAACGAAGTGGTACCGTTCATAAAGAGCAAGACCAGCCCGGACACGCCTATTTATGTGACGGGTGCCTCGCTCGGCGCCCTGCATTCCGCCAATCTTTATTTCAAGCGGCCCGACCTTCTGGACGGCGTCATTGCCATGAGCGGCTTGTATGAATTGCAGGAATACACCAACGGCTACTTCGACGAGGACGTTTATTTCAACTCCCCAGTGTCGTACCTGCCGAGCTTGAACGACGATTATTTTCTGCCAATTTTGCGGAGCAAACAACACTGCCATATCGTAACAGGTTCCGGCGCTTACGAAAGCCCCGATGGGTCGAAAAAATTGTCTGGAATCCTGTCCAGCAGGGGCATTCCGCACGAACTCGACATCTGGGGCACCGACATGCGCCACGACTGGCCAACCTGGCGGGCGATGTTGCCGTATTATATAGATAGCAGATTTTAGAGAGGTGATCGGGTGAGAAGGGTGAGCGAGTGAGCATGAGACCCAGCTCACCCCTCTCACCCTTCTCACTTGCTCACTCTCTTTTAAAGCCTAACCAAATTATTATGCAAAACCGTATCGTAACCCTCGACGAGTTTATCATTCGTCGGCAACAGGAGCACAGCTTCGCAACGGGCGAACTTACAGGACTGCTCCGTGACATTGGCGTAGCCGCCAAAATCGTAAACCGGGAAGTCAACAAGGCGGGCCTGCTCAACATTCTCGGTGCCGTTGGCAACGAGAATGTACATGGCGAGAACGTGCAAAAGCTCGATATCTATGCCAATGAGAAGTTGATTGAGTGCTTGCGCAACAGTGGGGAATGCGCTGGCATTGCCTCGGAAGAAAACGAGGAATTCATCACACTGCCGCCATTGCATGGGAAGGAGAGCAAGTACGTGGTAGTCATGGACCCCCTCGACGGCTCCTCGAACATAGATGTAAACGTCAGCGTAGGCACCATCTTCGGCATCTATCGACGGGTGAGCGATACGACTGGGCCTGTTGCGCAAGAAGATTTCTTGCAAAAAGGTGTGAACCTCGTTGCTGCTGGGTACGTACTGTACGGCACTTCCACCATCCTCGTTTATACTACCGGAAATGGCGTGAACGGCTTCACCCTCGACCCGACGATTGGCGAGTTTTGCCTCTCTCACCAAAACATCCAGATACCCAGGCGCAGCAACTATTACTCGCTGAACCAAGGCTATTACCTCAAGTTCGACATCGAAATGCGCCGCTACATTGACCATTGCTCTGACAGCAATATGCAGCTCCGCTACATCGGCTCCATGGTCAGCGATATTCACCGTATCCTCTTCCAGGGCGGTATTTTCTTGTATCCAAACACGAGGAAATACCCAAAAGGCAAACTTCGCCTGCTCTACGAATGCAACCCCATCGGCTTTGTGGTGGAACAGGCGGGCGGCAAGGCCATCACCTGCCAATTGGAACGGGTACTCGAACTCGAACCCAACGACCTGCACCAACGGATTACCGTGGCAATGGGCTCGCCGGAGATGGTGGACGAGATGAAGGCGTTTGTGGAGAAGTATTCGGTGTAGTTATTTTCGTTTGAATTGATTATTTTTGTTCAATCTAAATTGTCAAACAATGATTAAAGACGACTTTTTTGTGGAAGAAACAACCTCAACGGTTGAACCTGATTACGAAACAGAACGCAACAAACCTATGCCCAACAGAATACACGGCCACATCCAGAGCAATACTATCGTAGAGCTCAAAATGAACTTTGGTGACAAGTTCAACATCGAGAGCGAAGTCGCCCTCGACACCCAGCCCAAGTCCTCTACCCCCGATATTTGCATCTTCCCGAAAAGGGCGCTCCGGTTAAAGGATATGCAAGCCAAATCCACAGAAATGCCCCTGACCACCATCGAAATACAATCGCCTACTCAAGCCCCGGAAGACCTCGTGACCAAGGCATGGGAGTATTACTTTCCGGCTGGAGTAAAATCGGCCTGGGTGGTCATACCCTCGTTGAAGGCCATCCGCATCGTACTGCCGGACGACCAGAACCTCATCTTCTTCGAGGGGAATGCAAGTGACCCGACAAATGGGGTCTCGGTGTCGGTGGAGAAGGTTTTTGAGGGGGTGGAATGGTGAGTGGATGAGATGAAGGAGTTTGTGGAGAAGTATTCGGTGTGAGTAAAGTTACTCCTGAACTAGTTGCAAGAATGATTTGAGCCATATAAGCGTATAAAACAACAAAAGCCCCGGAGCGAACCCCGGGGCTTTTTATTTGAATTAACTCGTAATTGCGTTGAATTACCAGCGATTGCCACCACGGTCTCCACCGCCGTAGCCACCGCCTCCACCGCCACGACGGTCTCCGCCGCCGCCGCCGTATCCGCCACCGCCGCCACGGCTTCCGCCGCCACCGCCGTAACCTCCACCGCCACGACCACCGCCGCCGCCGCCGTAACCACCTCCACCGCCACGACCGCCGCCGCCGCCGAAGCCGCCACGACCGCCACCACCGCCGCCGCTACGGGCTTCACGTGGTTCGGCTTTTTTCACAACGATGGTACGTCCGTCAATTTCGCTGTCATTCAACTCCGCAATCGCCTTCTCTCCTTCCTCGTCGTTTGGCATTTCCACGAAGGCATAACCCTTCGACTTGCCCGTAAATTTGTCTGTGATGACGGAAGCTGAAGTGACTTCGCCATACTCCTCGAATACTTCACGCAGGTAATCTTCCTGTGTGTCAAAATTCAGTTTTGCTACGAAAATGTTCATTGCAAAAAATGATTAAAGTGAAAAAACAGAGAACTTCTGAAGCAGTAAAAATTTAGGAACGAACAAAAACGGGAAAGAAAGGCAGATAGCGGAAGGTAGGTTGCGGAGTTAGTTGAACTTACGAAATCTTACTTACCTGACTACTGACAGAGACCCTTGCCGGATAAATGTCTCTTGCTTACAGAGAATTTCTCAAAGAACGGAACAAAGGTAATGACAAAAATGAAACATAGACAAATTCTTACAAATTTTATTAAATTTTATGGGTGAAATCAACGGGTTTTTCAACAATTGAAAAGGGCAAGGATTCAGCAATTATTAGCGAACCAGCGTCACCGAACCCGACATTTTTTCCTGCCGCCCACTGTCCAATAACAGGGTGGTGAACCAGGTGTAAACCCCCGTTGAGGCGGGCTTTCCTTTGTGCGTCCCATCCCATCCAGCCCCCAAATCATTGGGCGGCAGGTGGTATTGACTGAACACTTTACCACCCCAGCGGTCAAAGACTTCCAGGTTGAGCACCTCCTTCACGTCGGCACCTGAATAGACGGTGAAAACGTCGTTGATGCCATCGCCGTTGGGAGATAAGGCGTTGGGGATGAACACTTTGTAGAAATCCAGCACGAGGTGTACCAAGCTGTCGCAACCCTGTTGCGAAGCAAAAACTGCGTCATACTGACCGGGTTGGTCGTAAGTTTTGCCACCAAGTTTATAAGTTTCCGACTCGAAGATTTTGGCAAAAACCGTGTCCTTCATTTCAGCGGGTATTTGCAGCCGCAAGTGTATGATGCTATCGCAGCCTTGGTAAGAAGGCAAGGTGTCGGTATAGTTGCCGCCAGTATTGAGCTGGGCATTGTTGAAAAAGTAGGTGTCTTCTGGGCAAATAGTTTGGTCAATAAAAGACTGGTATTCGGGCTTTCTATGTTTGTAAGCTGGCGATATTCTACAGCTATTTGGGCCAACGATTCGAACCTCATATTTGCCGTCGTAATCCGTAACATGTTCGAGGGAAGAACCAGTTTCGCCAATCAAAGCAATGCCGTTTTTGTACCATTGATAGGTCAGCGTGTCGGACTGTGGCAAGCTTAAGCTGAAGTTGTCGCCACAGGGGTTACCTGTTGCTTTTATCCTAAACTCAAACTGCTTCACATCGGCCAAAACAAGGTTGTCGAAGAAATAGTAGGTATTGGTTATCAAGTTTTCTTCCGAACAATTTGGCCCTATGGCTATAGCGTAAATATCCTCCGTCGGCATCACGTTAATTTCCATGAGCTTCCATTGAAAGGCACCAGAAATGGGCACTTCACCTAACTCCTTCCAACCAGGCCCGTTCAACGGGCAGCCAAACTGTTCATTGCCGACGCCGAATGGAAGGTTGATGCAATCCGTTGAACCATAGAAAACGATGGTGGTTGGAGGCGAACTGAATGCCTGTGTGAAGCCTATCCAAAACTCGAACCGATAAGCGCTGCCAGCCTTGAGCGGAGCCAACAAGCATGCACCAGCGTATTCTTTCCAGTTCGGGTTTCCCTCGTCAGGCCCAGCAGGCCCAGCCGGACCGCCAACCCTTCCATTTCGGAAGCCGACGCAGCCTTGCCCATCTGGGAAGGGTAGGGGGGGCGGCAAGTCGGGCCAGCCCATCCAGCCACAAGTGTGGAGGTAGTCGGTGGTGGGTTCCGAAGCTTGTATCCAATTATTTGCGCAATAAAGTTGCGAACGGTCTAATGGGCAGCAGGTACGCTCTTCAAACGAGGGGTTTGGGATGAGCGATTCTGGCAAGGCCACTTCGCATTTGCAGTCGGTTTCATCGTTGAGGTCAACAAGGCCGTCGCTATCGTCATCAATGCCATTGTCGCAAATTTCCACAGGTAGCCAAACAATGGCAGGGGTGTCTTTTTTCACCCAAAAAATACTGTTCAGGAGGAATGGCAATAAGAAGATAGTGAGCTTCATCGGCGTGGGTTTGTGACGAGTATGGTTTCACTTTGATTTGCAGCTAGTTCCAAAGGTAGCCAATCGACTGCTCATGTTTATAGCTACAGGGGTTTTTTAATGAAAATGTCAGACTTGCGCCTATTTGAGAAAGGTTAACAGGGCCTGGCGTGTGCGGTAAAACCAAGCGACGTAGCTTTGTGCCTCCGCAATGTACACCCATCACTTTCTAAACTAATTCATGAAGTTCTTTTCATCCCTACTGCTTTTGTTGTCCTTGTCGCTCGGCTCGGTCGCCCAAAATGGCTGCGAAATCCTCGTTCGGTTGGACAACTATTCCTATGATACCCTCTGGTTTGGCACCACGGTTGGCAAGCGAATCGTGCCCGATTTTTTTTCGCTGAAACAGGCCGACGGCTCCTTCCTGCTCAAAACTGACAAGCCACTGGCGCAAGGCATGTATGCCATCATTTATAAACGAGCGGCGAATGCTCCACTGCAATCCTTTCAGGTTTGGCTGGTGGAGGGTGAACGGAAATTTAGCCTCTTTACCAATTTTGCGATGCCCTACGACAATCCGACCATTGCTGGCTCGCCGGAAAATGAACAGCTGTACCGCTATCAGCGCCAGTTCCGATTGGCGGATGCAAAGCTTGACGATGCAATTGGCCGATGGCGCTATATCCAGGACGAAGCCTCCTGGCGGGAACGGGTGAAGGCCGAAGAAGAATTCCGGGCATTCCAGGATGGCTTTGTCAAGGGCGCAAAACCAGGGCTTACCAGTGCATTGGTCAGCCAAACATTGTTGCCATTGCCACCAGCCGATGAAAAGCCAGTCCCTGATTGGAAACAGGAGGCCGATGCACGATGGAAGTTCCAACGGGCGCATTATTTCGATAAAATGAATCTCGCCTCCCCCGATTTCTTGCGCTACCTACAGTGGCTCGACCGTGCCGATTTCTTTCTGATGACGCTTCCGCCGCCCCATCCCGACACTACAAAGGCGCTTTGCGATATGGTTTTCAAAACCTTGGAAGCTTATCCCGATGGTTACAACTACTACCAAAAATACATCATCAACTCGCTGGCTAAAATGAGTCAGTACCGTTTGGACGAGGTCTATGTCCATCTTGTTAAAAATTACGTCAGCACTGGCAAGGCCACCTGGGCCATGCCCAATGATGTTAAAACCGCCGTCAGCGCCGCCAATACCATGGAAAGGCTGTTCGAGGGTAAACCAGCGCCGCCTGTGACCATTTTCGACCGGGAGGGCAAGCCGGTGAGCCTCTACGATGTGCAGGCTAAATTGACGGTGCTTATTTTCTACATGCCTGATTGTGCGCATTGCAAGCTGGAACTCCCCATTATTGCTAAGCTACATGAAAAATACAAGGACAAAGGGCTGCAAGTAGTGGCCGTCTGCCTTAAAACAGGCGAGGAAACCCAGCAATGTTGGGACTTTCTTGACACCCAGCACTTTCCGAAAGAGTGGCTGCTGCTGGCCGACCCCGACCGCAAAGCCAACCTCGTACCGCAATATGGCGTGAAAGGCTATCCCCGTTTGCTGCTACTGGATGCGGATAAAAAAATCGTATTTAAACGCAGTGGTGAGTCGGCGGAGTGGCAGTTGGATACATTGTTGGGGCGTTATTTGAAATAGGTGAACAATTGCTGGTTTTTCCCATTTTAGCCTTTCAATACAATGGAATTTGACAATAAGGCGACTATCCAAACTGTTTCTCAAATTTTTAGCGGTAATTCTCCTGCTATTGTTGGCGCTGCTCTTCGCATTGTACCAACCCGCCACGCAGCGCTGGCTTACGCCAAAAGTAGAGTCATGGCTGGCGCAGAAGCTCAATACTCAATTAAAAGTGGAAGGCATCGGGGTCCGATTTCCTAAATCCTTGGAAATCAAGGGCTTTGAAATTTGGACTCCGGGAGGAGACTCGCTGCTGCAAGTGGGGAGCCTCGTAGTGGACATGGACATGTGGGCACTGTTGGACAACAAAGTGGTGCTGCAAGCAGTGACATTGGAAAACGCCAACGCCCACCTGCGGCAAGAAGATGGCATCACCAATTTTGATTTTATCCTTGAAGCCTTTGCCCCATTACCTGATTCTTCCAATCAGCCTGTATCCAAGACTGAAAAAGGCATTCAAATCTCTTTAGACGGAGCTTCGTTGAACCTAAAAAATATCGCCTGTGATTGGCAAGATATTGACAATCAAGAATTTGCAAATGCCATAATCGGCGGCATGAACCTAGAAATAGAATCAGGCGACTTGCAAAAAACCAAGTTCCAAATCGAAACGCTTGTCCTTTCCGACGCCGTTATTACCTATCGTGACCTCGGCCCGGCTGCTCCTGATTCCTTGGCTGTTCCAACCGTTTTTGATGTGCTGGTCAAAGCCGCCGAGTTTGAAAACAGCAAAATACTGTTCGAAACAGCCCAACTGAAATTTAATGCTGATTTGACCCAAACAGCGCTTGGCGAATTCACGATAAATTCGAGTGCAGCTGGCCTCGGCATCGCCGCTGAAACTTTTAAAATGGCAGATTCGGAACTGTCATTTCACCAAAAAAACACAGTTGCAACTCCCGGACGCTTCAATGCCACGGATTTTGATTTGAAAAAACTGAATGCCCAATTATCCGATTTCAGATTCCAAAACGATAGTTTGAACTTGGATATTCAGACGCTTTCAGGCACTGAAAAATCGGGAATGGAACTCCGCAAACTCACTGGCCAACTCAGCTATTCACCGACCGATATTTCGCTGCAAAACTTTGATTTACAGTCAAATAGCACCAATTTAAAAGGTGATTTTTATATAAAAACCGATGCAGGAGGGAAAAACCCACTCACCCGTTTTGAAGCCAAACTGGGCCGCTCCAGCGGGGTGGTCGCCGACCTGCTGCGCTTCCTGCCCAATACGATGAATTTGGGAGGTTTGGAAAAAATGGGCAGTACCAACTGGGCGATAGAGGGCAGCCTTCGTGGCAATCTCGATGAAATGGAAGCGAATGGGTTTCGGTTCGTATTTGGTAAAAATTCCCGTCTCTATGCGGATGGTTCGCTGCGCCAATTCACCGAACCTGCAAAGCTGGGCGGCAACCTCCGAATCACTGAACTGAAATTCGACAAGGACGATTTCACCCCATTTTTAAAAGGAAAGAACATGGTGTTGCCCGCTTTTGCCCAACTCACGGGCAGGGTTGCAGGTAGCAATGGGTTTTTGAAACTCCAGCTCAAAGGGAGCATGGGTAACCTCGACTCATTGGCCTTTGCACCTGTTATTACTGATACAGCCCATTTTGATTTGGCGGGAAACATCAGCGGCCTCACCAATTCCAAGTCGTTCCTGCTTGACCTGGACATAAATCGGCTGGACGCACCGGGGCGGCAGTTCGCCAATTTTGTTCCAAAGAACATCACCCTGCCCGACCGCATGAGCGCCAAGGGCAAACTGAAAGGCAGCTTGGCCAAACTCTACAGCGACCTGCAATTGGGTTCGGTCAGAAAAGGGGCTTCCAGCAATTTGAACTTGACAGGCTGGCTGACCCAACTGGACAATCCTGACAATTTGGGGTTTGATTTGGCGTATGCCGGAAAGCTGTCCAAACAAGAACTGACTGGCTTCCTGCCCGATTCGCTCCTCAAGCAATACCTTGATTTTCCCGATTTTTTTTCCTTGAGCGGCAAGGCCAAAGGACAACCCAAAGACCTATTGGCAACCGCCAACCTCGACCTGGGCAGCCAAGGCAGTTTGGCCATTGATGCCAGCCTGAAAGGAGAAAAATACAACGCCAAAATAGCGGGCAAAGGTCTGAAAATCAACGAAATAGCTGCGGATAGTTTGCTGCCGCAACTAAAGCTCATTAACCTGACCGCAGTGCTCGAAGGCGAAGGTTTTGGTTTTGGTGAAACAGCCAACGCCAAGCTGGAAGGGCAAATCCAGTCGCTTACCTGGGAGGACAAGACCTTTGAAAACCTGGTGATGAATGCCGATTTGAAGGGCAAAAGCCTCGACTTGGTGGTGAACAGCCCCGACCCCAAACTGCAAATGGACCTGACGGCCAACCTTAATTTTGAAAAGAAAAGACCTTTGCTCAATTGGGCTGCGACCTTCAACTGCATTGATTTACAATCATTGGGCCTTGCTCGAAAGAAAGCCACTGCCTGCTTCGGAATGAAGGGTGAAATGGTAGGGCTTTCGTTGGACACAATGGATGCGCAGCTTCAACTCACACACCTGGATTTACAACTCGACACGATTCACATAACGCCAAGCGACGTGGCAATTTCGGCCTCTCTGCACAACAAGAACAATAAAATAGAAGTCCTTTCCGATTGGTTCACTGCCAGTATTGACGGGCATTTCGACTTTGCCACCTTGCCCGATTTAGCGGATGCTTTTGCACAGCATTATTTCAAAACAAAGGCAAATGACACCAACGCCATAAAAGCTGACCCAGCGGATAAACTACAATTCAAACTGATGCTGGACCAACCCGCTTTGGCCGAAACGGGCATCGTGCCTGGGTTAACTGCCATGGGAAAATTGGAGATGGAAGGCCAGTTCGACATGTCCACCAAAGTATTCAATTTCGCTACGAGCCTGCCTTCAGCAAGCTACGATGGCTGGGCTTTAACCGACTTGAAAATGGTGGCAGAAGGCGACGGCAAAAACGCCAATTCTACCTTGAAAATCCCGGTTGTGGAGCAGAATGATGTAACCTTTGTCAGGGGCTTTCGCCTCACGACTATGCTGGACGGGCAAAGGGCCGATGCTCAATTGATGGCCTTGGACAGCCTTGGCAAGGAGCGGTATAAAATAGGTTTTTATGCCGAGACCAGTGATTTCGTAGATGGATATGCCCTGCATTTTGCCCCAACCCAAACCATCAACTACGACAACTGGACGATTCCCAAAGACAACAGCCTGCGTTTGGACAGCGGATTTGTTTCCATCAAAAACCTGCACTTGGTTAGTGGTGAACAGTCGCTAAAAATTGATGGTGCTACCAATTTACGACGAGGCAAAAGCCCCGAACTTGATTTTTCATTGGCCATCAAGCATGTGAAACTCAGCAATTTTGAGCCATTTTTGATAGGTGTTTTATCCAGTATGGAAGGTTGGCTGGATGCCGATGTGCAATTGGGAGGCACTGTGGCGGCTCCCAAACCTGATGGAAAACTCGCCATCAATCAAGCAAAAGCAACAATTGAAATATCGAAAGTGCGCTATGCACTGAGCGACAAGACCTTTGAACTTACAAAACAGGGCGTTGATTTCAGTGGCCTCCGACTGACCGACCCACGTGGCAAGTATTTGACAATCAATGGTTTGCTGAAAACGGATGATTGGCTCGACTTCCAGTACGATTGGACATTGACGAGCAATGATTGGATGATATTGAATACCCAGCAAACGGCTGGAGCATTCTATTTTGGAAAGCTCATAGCGAAAGTTGATGGCATAGTTCGTGGCCGCTTGGCGCAGCCCTCCATTATTCTTTCTGCAAGCCCGGTTGAAGGTTCTGTGATAAACTATATTTATGACGAAGCCCTTAACCAGTCGCAGGGCAATGGGCTGGTCGTTTTCACAAAACCTAACGACAGAAAGGGAAAACGAATCAAGGAAAGCTCAAAAAAATACCCCTTCTACCTGAACCTCAACCTCGACCTCACGGATGACCTTCTACTGAACGTGGTCACAGACCCCGGCTCTGGCGACAATTTTTCCGGCAACCTTGAGGGCCGCCTCAGCCTCGATATTTTCCCAGATGGGAAGATGAACCTCGCCGGCAGGGCGGATATAAAAAAAGGGACCTACCTCTTTACTTATCAGCAATTGGTGAAACGGATTTTCAAAGTTTCTCCTGACAGCTACCTCGCATGGACGGGCGACCCCTTAAACCCGGAGCTATTTATCACGGCCCGGTTCGTGGTGCGCACTTCACCTTACCCGCTTTTGGCCGCTACTCAACCCATCGACGAACCCGGACTGAGGGATTACCAGACTTT
>JANPLH010000296.1:0-4069 GCA_031426435.1 Saprospiraceae bacterium
GGCCGGCCAACTGAACGGCTTGGAAGCTACACCTCAACCAGAGGTGGGCAAGGAGTATTGCTTCCCACTTGCTGGCGCAAAGGCAATGATTGTCGTCGGCAAAAAGCTTATTTTCTCCGAAGAAAAAATTGACGAGTATGAAGAGAGCCTTTTGGCTGATTTAAAAAAGGTGAACATGCCGAGTGATGTTTTTGAACGCTCTTTGGCCTATGGGGAATCCGTTGGCAAGCATATTCTCGCATGGGCCGACAAAGACAATTACAAACAGACCCGCACCTTCCCTAAGTTCAGCATCAACGATGAGGCCAAGCGCTGGAAGCCAACCCCCCCAGATTATATGGACGCCATCGAACCGCACTGGAACAAAATCCGCCCATTTGTACTGGATTCAGCCCAACAGTTCAAGCCAGCACCACCGCCACCATTCAATATGACGGACAAGAAAAGCAAATTCTACCTGGATGCGCTTGAAGTCTATAAGGCATTAGATGTGCCAGAGGCCGAGAAGAACGAGCGGGTAGCCATTGCCAATTTCTGGGACTGCAATCCTTATGTTTCGCACCACAAGGGCCACGTCATGTTCGCTACCAAAAAAATAACGCCGGGCGGGCACTGGATGGGTATTGCAAAAACAGCCTGTATCCAAGCCAAAGCAGACATCATGAAATCTGCGCAGGCCTACACGATGGTGGCGCTTTCCTTGGTGGACGGCTTTATCTCTTGCTGGGATGAGAAGTACCGCAGCGAAGTGGTCCGGCCAGAGACGGTCATCACTACTTATATTGACCCAAATTGGACGCCGCACCTTCAGACGCCACCGTTCCCAGAATACACGAGCGGTCACAGTGTGATATCCACGGCAGCCGCAACATCACTAACTTCCATTTTTGGTGACAATTTCGCTTATACCGACTCCACAGAAGTTGCTTACGGAATGTCGGTAAGGAGCTTTAGCTCTTTCAATGAAGCAGCAGCCGAGGCCGCCAAGAGCAGGATGTACGGAGGAATCCACTATACTCCAGCTTGCGAGGTAGGCGTAGATCAAGGCCGAAAAGTAGGCGAGTTGGTGGTGAACAAGATTAAAATGCTGAAACAAGTGGCAGTAAATACTGGTAAACCACAGTAGTATTAGGCTGCGATTTCAAAAGCCCTTTGGTAGGAACTGCCAAAGGGCTTTTGTTTTTTAGTCCTCTACCTCTTCCGATTTGGTAGGCAAGTGCTCGTAATAACCCTTCATTGCGTAGTAGCCAAAGATGCTCATGCCAAGGGCAATGGGCAGGAAAATGGTGATGATGATGCCCCAAAATATCCAATTCTCTTGGGTAGGCTTCTCACCAATTTCAATGGTCGCCCGCCAAATTAACAGCCCAATGGCTCCTGGGCCAAGCAGCAACCAGACAATTCCAAGTATTCTTTTTAGTCCTTCCATTTTTTCAGAATTTATACATTCGATGAAAGACTTTAGACGGTCACAAGCAACGGTCCAATGTCTATCGTCTTTTCAATCCATGACATCTTCGTCCCTTTTGTTCGACATGTAAAGCGCCCCAATTACGAAGCAAACTGCAGCTATCACAATTGGGTACATCAGCCCTGCGTAGGGGTCGCCAGTCGGGTTGTCTTCTGTCTTGCTGGCTTCGTACAGCCGGGTAGCAATAAATGGCGTCAATCCGCCAAAGACGCCATTACCAATATGATAGGGCAACGACATGGAAGTGTATCTGATACGGGTTGGGAACAATTCCACCAAAAAGGCCGCAATAGGCCCGTAAACCATTGTGACGAAAATGACTTGAATGAACACCCATAAAACCATTGCCCAAAAGCCGCCAGACGATAACACCAAGGATTTTTTGACATCTGGCTTTACTGCCACTTTTGATTTGTCGGCCAACAAGAGGGTCTTGGTTGTTTCTGTGAACTGAGCACCATCCGTAAAGGCAATATTCACCGTTTTAACATAAATGGAATCACCCGTTGTTGCATCAAGACTTGCAATAGTGTTCTCCGTTCTCGAATTGGCGACTTCTGTTTTTTCGTTCAAATCGGCATTAGTGTACATAGCCTTGTAAATAGGACGGTAGCAAAGCACGGCCAACAACATGCCAGTCAACATTATCCATTTGCGGCCCACTTTGTCGCTCCATGCAGCAAAGACCACAAAGAACGGCGTCGCCAACAGCACCGCCACTGCGATAATCCAGTTGGATTGAACGAACTCCACATTGCAGGTTCGCTGAATAAAAGACAGTGCATAAAACTGGCCAGTGTACCAAACCACGCCTTGCCCGGCAGTGGCACCAAACAGTGCCAACAGCACCATTTTCAGGTTGCCCCGATGAGCAAAGCTCTCCTTCAATGGGTTCTTGGAAATAGTGCCTTCTTCCTTGATTTTGGCAAACATCGGCGACTCCGACATCTTCATTCGGATATAAATAGAAATGCCAATCAACACCACAGAAACAAGGAAAGGTAAGCGCCAACCCCAGTCGTTGAAGGCCTCCACACCAACGGTTTGCCGAGTTACGACAATGACAATCAAGGAAAGGAAAAGCCCTAAGGTGGCCGTGGTCTGTATGAACGAGGTATAAAACCCACGGCGGTCAGCGGGAGAATGCTCCGCAACATAAGTAGCTGCGCCACCATATTCGCCGCCAAGCGCCAAGCCTTGCAACAGCCGCAGCACTAAAATGATGATAGGTGCTGCTGCCCCAATGGTCTCATAGTTTGGAACTAGGCCGATGCCAAAGGTGGAAAGCCCCATGATGACCAACGTCAATAAGAAAGTGTATTTCCTTCCTATGAGGTCGCCCAAATGGCCAAAAACCAGTGCACCAAATGGCCGTACAATAAAGCCAGCTGCAAAGGTGGCCAAGGTGGAAAGGATGGCGGCAGTTGGGTTCCCACTTGGAAAAAACTGGGTAGAAATGATGACAGCCAGCGAGCCGAAAATGTAGAAATCGTACCACTCGATGAGGGTACCGACACTTGAGGCGGCTATCACTTTGCTGATTCCCCAAGATTTTTTATCGGTGCTGGCATTGCCCGATTGGGCATCCAAGTTGGACGGATTGGACATAGGTTTTGTTTGATAAAAATACAGCCTATTAGGCGCTTGCAAGAATACAGTTTTTTGTCAAAACAACTACAAAAGCGCCCTGTCCAAATGCACATAGCCGCCATCCACGTGTATTAGCTGGCCAGTAGTATGGCTTGATTTCTCAGACAACAAGAAGGCTACCATATTGGCTATCTCCTCGGCAGTGGTCATGCGGTTTTCGAGCGGAATTTTCGATGCAATTTTTTGAAGGGTCTCCGATGGGTTGTCGAGGCTGCTAACCCACCTTTCGTACAAGGGCGTGAAGCACTCCGCTACGATGACTGCATTCACCCGGATGCCGTATTTCAACAGCTCCACTGCCCATTCACGGGTGAGGGCGCTGCGGCCACCATTGGCAGCAGCATAAGCAGAGGTGCCGCCTTGCCCCGTCTCTGCCGTTTTCGAGCCGATATTGACGATGGCCCCTTTGCTCAACTTTAAGAATGGAAGCGCATGGTGCGCCATAAGGTAGTAATGAACCAGGTTGCGGTGCAATGAAGCCATGAAATCCTCATAATTTCCATGCTCCAACCCTACCCCATCGTTCACGCCTGCATTGTTGACGAGACCGTCAATCCGGCCAAATTTATCCGCCACAGCCGCTACGGCATTTCGGCATTCTTCGGGGTTTGTCAGCTCCGCAACGACTTGAAAAGCCTGCCCACCAACTGAGGTGATTTTATAGACAGCCACAAGGTTGTCTTCTTTGTTTCGGCCCACGATGGCAACAACGGCACCTTCCTTGGCCAGCACGAGCGCAATTCCCTCCCCAATTCCCTTGGCTCCGCCAGTTACTATGATGACTTTGTTTTGAAGTTGTAAATCCATGTGGCGAAAATAAAAAAAGCCTTGCAAGTTTCATCCTTGCAAGGCTTTTCTGTCGGGGTGATAGGATTCGAACCTACGGCCTCGTCGTCCCGAACGACGCGCGCTACCGGGCTGCGCTATACCCCGAAGTTGGTTTCAGTT
>JANPLH010000297.1:0-8674 GCA_031426435.1 Saprospiraceae bacterium
TCCAAGCGGCCGCGCGCAAGTTGTACGAAGACCGCATCAACCGCGGCGTCGCGCGCGAGCAGGCTCGCAAGGACTTGCCATTGGCGACTTATACAGAAGCATACTGGAAAATTGATCTCTTGTTCAGCGACTGGGACCAACTGGCCCCGAAGCCAAAATGCTTGCTCAGAAAAATATCCGCACCAAGGGTCACAGAAATATCATTGTCGTTGAAATTCTCCACTTCCCCATCGTGCAGGCTGCCAATTGCCGATGCCTTTAGCAGCCGACTGAAAGAGAAGCCGCCGATGGCTTGCACTTTGTAGTAATCCTCCTCCTCCTGGTACCAGTCTTTGTAAGCGATGGTCAACGGTATCTCGATATACTGCAAGTTAATTTTTATATCACCATTGACGAAGCGGGCATAACTGCCCCGCTGCGAGTACAGCATCCCGATGACCAAGTCCATTTTGTCTTGCAGCTTGGCGATGGCCCGAAGCCCACCATGCAAGCCCAATTTATTGTAGCCGGCAACATCGTCGCCACTGATTTGAGCAGCGTTCAATCCAAAGACCAAGCCTGCCCTAAAACGCTGTTGCTGTGCCTCCGTTTTTTCAACAAAAACGAGCATCGAGAAAAAGACAAATAAAGCTGAAAAGCGAAGTTTTTTCATGTTCAAATATTTACTGGGGGCTAATCAAAAGGAATCGTTTAGGCTAACGCTGCAATGGGAGCGCTTGTTTTTTCTGATTCGAATTCTTGTCGGATGCCCAACATATTCTCATCAATCCACCGCTTCGATTCATTGACCAAATAATTGATGTCGTCGGACATTATGGGTTGGCCATAGCGTATCTTGACGTAGGTGCGTTTTTTGCCAAAACAACGGAGAAAGTGCGGGATGAAAGTGTCGTCGCCCACCCAGGCATCGCCAAGGTCGGCATAGTCAATGGCCATTGGTACGATGGAGAAGCCCTCGTTGGCTGCCATGTTGAAGGCACCCATGCGGAAGTCAATCGTGGTCGGCAGCACATGCGTGGTACCCTCTGGGTAAACGAGTACTGAAAAACCCTGCCTCAGTATATCCCGCATGGCGGCTAAAACATCTGCCCTACTGGACTTGCTTTCCCGTTTCACGAAAATGACCCCGGTCACCTTTGTGGCGTAGCCAATAACAGGCCAAGTGGCGACCTCGGCCTTGCCGACCGGAAGTGCCTTCACGTCGTGCAGTGGAATGATGGGGTCAATATAAGAGCGGTGATTGCCGATGAAAAGATGATTTCCTGGTGGCGGGCTGCCTCCCCTATCCACTTCAATGCCCAACATCAAAAGGATTTTCGCTATCCAGGCTTGCCGGACTGCCAAAGCTTGCTGTAGGTCATGTTTCCTGAAAAGCGACTGCAACAGGAACCAAGAAAGATGGACAACCAGGAACAAGAAAAAACGGATTAACCGAACAATGGCTCGCAACGTCTTTATCATTTAATGGAATGGCGGAGTCCGCTTTTAGAAAATTAGCGCGCAAAAGTATAAAATGCCACCATTCCAGCGGGTTTTCATCCTACCTCTTTCCTGAGCGATTCAATCATGGCAATTGGCACGTCGTTGAGGTCAAGGATGATGAAGCCATCGAGCACGTCGGAGAAGTTGGGGTCCACGTTGAAGCTGATGAAGCGGGCGTTGAGCTTTAGGTACTGTCGCACGAGCACGGGCAGCCGAAAATGTTCCGGTTCAATATCCTCAATAAGGTTGTCGAGGGCTTGCAGTTCGGCATCGAGGTTGTCGGCTAACATTTCGATGTCCACCTTGTCCACCTTGACCTTGAAGGGCTTTCGGGGCTTGAGGAAAGCGGCGAGGTGGTCGTTGAAAAAATGCTTTTTGATATAGGCCACGATGACGCCCCTCGACAGGTTCGAGTAGTATTTGCTGATGCTCACGGGTCCGTAGAGGTAGCTGAACCTTGGGTTTTTCAGCAAAAAATATAGGATGCCCTTCCAAAGCAGGAAGAGTGGCAGGCGCTTTCGCTGGTAATCCGGCACGATGTAGGAACGGCCCATTTCCACCGATTTTTTCAAATAAGGATGAAAGCCTTCCTTGATTTTGAAAAAGCTATGGATATAAAAACCACCAATACCATAGCGCTCGAAAATCTCGTCGCCAATGCCCATCCGATAGCCCCCAGCTATCTGTTTTGCCTCTCGGTCCCAGAGTATGAGCTGCCGATAGTAGAGGTCGTATTCGTCGAGGTCACGGGCCTTGCGGGTTCCCTCGCCCACAGCCCGAAAGGTCAGTTCCCGCAGCCGCCCAATCTCCTGGATGGTGTAGGGGATGTCCTTTGCCTCCACCACAAAGATGTCGAACTCGGCTTGCGAAGCAATGAGGGAATTGAATTTCAATCGGCCAATCTCCGCTTCAATCAATTGGCTGTCAATGCGTTCCGCAATGGGTTCCGCTTCCTCTTTGGGCAGGCTGAATATATTCCGAAGGAAAAAAGGCTTTACCTCCAGCCCCGAGCCGAGCGAGAAGATTTTGGATTGGATGAAGCGCTTGAAGTCTTTGGGCTTGGGGAATTTGGCCTGTTCCTCCACCGTTATTTTCGCTCCCACCCTCACGGTGATTTTATGCGGTTCGCCCTTCATCCATGAAACAATCCGTCCTCCAAGGTTCGGCCTCACAAAACCCGGAAACGGCGTTTTCAGCCGAACTGGCACTACGGGTATTTCGGCCCGCATCACCGAGCGCATCAGGTGGTTGAGGAACTGGTCACGCACGGGCGTATCCAGCGCACGGTCGGTGAAATGAAGGATGAGGCAAAGCGAATAGCCGCCGTTTTTCGCTTTCACGATTTCCTTGAAAATGGCCCGCACGTATTCTTCCCATTGCAGTATGTAGAAGTCGAGGAGGATGAAGTGGTCGGCCAAGGCTTCGTCAGGCAAATTTCGGCGGGCAAAGATTTTACAGGGAACTTGGCCGTTTTCGAGCAGGGAAATCATTACCAACTCGTCTACGTCGTCCAATGCCTGGTTGACAATAAAAAGTGTTGGGACTTTTACCGCAAGATTCTTGAGGTCATGCTTATCGGTTTCCACCTGCACGTTTTTTTTGCGGAGCGCCGCTGCAACGGCTGGGCTGGTGGCGAAATTTTCGGGCATTTCTTTGATTTAATAAGTTGAAAAACAGAACCCTGTTCTGCGATTTTTCAGCTTTAGCGACAAAGTTATTTTCGTAGAATGGATTTAAAACTAATTTTGCTCGAAATCAATTAACGAACCATGAAAAATAACCTTCGCTTCACATTTGCCCTATTGTTCATTGCATCTTTTGCCTTTGCTCAAAAAAGAGTCACCGACATTGGCTTGGAGGCACAAGTTTACCCGACTGGCATCATCGCTGGCATCCGTGCCGAAAAAAGCATCAACAAGCACGATGTAGGTAGTGTGCGCCTCGGCTACCAATTCATCAACCACGGCGACCAAGGCTTGCACGACGACGAAAAAGGCAGTGGCTATGGCGTTACCATTGGATACAAACACTATTTCGAGCGCTATTTTAGCGGCCTCACCCTTGCATTGCGCACCGATTTTTGGTACAACACCATTGATTGGGAGACCAACACCGATGCAGGCATAGTAAAAGGAGTTTCCAAAATCATGGTGCTTCAACCTACCGTAGAATTGGGCTGGGCCTTTGCCTTTGGCGAAAATCTCGTGCTGACACCCGCCATAGCAGCAGGTTTTGAGAAAAACATCAGTACTGATGGCGAGGATACAGGTGAAGGCTTGATTTTGCTCGTTGGTGTCACTGCCGCTTATCGCTTGGATTAATTTGTAAGAACGTCGGCGAGGTTTTGAACCTCGCTTACGTTTTGTTAAAATCACGCTTTCAATATTCCTCGGCCTTCACAGGTGCTTTGAGGCTTTTTTTATCCGCCTTACTTTTTGCTTTTCCATCCTTTGGCGCTTTCATCTCCTGCTTATTGGCGCTGCCGCCCTTTTTGGGATGTACCAATTTCATCTCCTGAATTAGCCTCGTCGCCCCGGCATACTTGTCCACGATAAACAGCACGTAGCGGGCGTCCATCATGATATTGCGGCAGATGCTCACATCATAGTTGTAATCGCTCATGGTGCCTTCCCAAACACGGTCGAAATTGAGGCCGATAAGGTTTCCGTGGGCGTCAATGGCTGGGCTGCCAGAATTGCCGCCCGTGGTGTGGTTAGAGCCAATGAAGGCTACCGGCAGCTTTCCGCCCTCGCCATATTGGCCGTAGTCCTTTTTTTCATAAAGCTCCCGCAGACGGGCTGGCACATCGAATTCATAATCGCCGGGCATGTATTTTTCCATAACGCCATCCAAGTAGGTTTGCGGCGAATATGCGACAGCATCCTGCGGCTTGTAGCCCTGCACTTGGCCATAGCTGCAACGCATGGTCGAGTTGGCGTCCGGGTAGAATTTTTTATTGGGAAAAACCTCCATCTGCGCCCGCATATAGGTGGCTTGCAGCGTCTCTATGCGGTCATTGTACTCGTTGTACTTGGGGGTAATTTTGGCGGCATAAACATCCCGGAGGCTGTTCAGCAACTGGCAGATTTGGTCGGCGACAATTGCCTTCATGCCCTTTTCCAAAGGTTTTTCCAGCACGGCCTTGGCAGCAGCTTCATTGGTGAGGAACGAGTTTTTAAAGAGGTCAGCCGCTAATTTTTCATAATTGCCGCCAGTGTTGGCGAGCATGGAGTTCAGTAGGTCGGACTGGTATTCCTTGCCCAATTTTTTCACCAATACCTCTATTTGCGCAGCAAAAACTCGCTGGTCCATCGCCGAATTATAGTCTTTGTAAAAAGCTGCAAGCCCTTCTTGCACCTTCTTTTTTTCTTCAAAATAGCCAGCCTCGCCGTTCTTGTCGTTCGCCTGGTTGATGCCTGTAAAGCGGCTGGCCAGTCTGAAAATCTCGACGTTGCTGCCCAATATTTCATCGAAATAAGCCCTTGCCTCGGAGTATGGCGTGATGTCACGGTAAAGCTGCTCGAACTCCTTCAACAAGTTTTGGTACTTCGCAAAATTGGGGTTGACGGCCACGATTTTTATGAACTCCGCCTCGTATAGTTGCTTCTTTTTCACTGCCCCGGTCTTGCGCAGCCCAAGTACTTCGCCCTTCCATTTTTTCCAGGCATTGGCCAAGCTAGCCTGCTTGCTGGCGTACTGGATTTTCACCTGCGCATCGGCCCTCATGCCGCCGTCCCAAATAGCGAGGGTCTTGTCCCGTACCATAATGCGGGCGGGGTCGAGCACATCGGCGAGCTGCGTGATGGCATAGCTCGGCAAGTACTCGTTGGTGCGGCCCGGAAAGCCGAAGACCAGCGTGAAATCGCCCTCCGCTACCCCATCAAGGCTGATGGGCAGAAAGTGCTTGGGCTTCAACGGCACATTGCTTTCGGCAAATTCCGCTGGTCGGTTGTCCTTGTCGGCGTAGATGCGGAAGATGGAGAAATCCCCTGTGTGGCGGGGCCAAACCCAGTTGTCTGTATCCGCCCCGAACTTGCCGATGCTCGAAGGCGGCGTGCCTACCAGACGCACGTCCTTATAGGTGATGGTGACGAACATAAAGTATTGATTGCCAGCAAAAAACGGGCGAACCATCGCCTCTTCAAAAGCATCCAGTTTTGCTGCTTTTTTGATAGCGTCCAGGTTTTTATCAATGTTGCTTTGCCGGGTCTTTTTGTCCATAGCATCCGTCACACCAGCCAGCGCTGCCGCCGTCACATCCTCGATGCGGGAGATGAAAGTGGCGGTAAGGCCGGGGTTGGGCAGTTCGTCCTTTAGCGTTTTCGCCCAAAAGCCGTCTTCGAGGTAGTTGTGTTCCAGCGTCGAGTGCGACTGTATCTGCCCGAAACCGCAGTGGTGGTTGGTGAGCAGCAGTCCTTTGTCGGAGATGACCTCCGCCGTGCATCCCCCGCCGAACTGTACGATGGCGTCCTTGAGCGAGCCTTTGTTGACGGAGTAGATATCCTCGGCGGTCATTTTCATGCCGAGGCTTTTCATCTCGGCCTCGTTCAGCAAGCCGAGCAATAACGGAAGCCACATGCCTTCAACGGCAAAGAGGAGACGGGTGATAAAAAGAAAGGTTAGGGAAAGGATAAGTTTTTTCATGTTCGATGAATTGATGCTGGATATTGGTTAGCGCTCGTTTGATTTCAATGAGGCTTTTAAAGTTGCGGGGGCGAAGATAAGGAGGGATAGGGAATGGGAAGGTTGCGGATTGTAGTTGGTGTCAAAGTCAGGGTTATTGGGCAAATTCGGAAATTTGTTCATACTATGTCTGCGCCCTGCTGTATTTAACGCTGTGAGAAACGATGTGTGCCACTTTGTCATCGCCGTAGGCGACCTGCGACGTCATGGTGTGCGCCATGCTGTGTGTAACGCTATGTGTCGCTCATGGTCGAAGACCACTGCCGTGCGTCACGAAGTGCAGCAAAACGTGACGCAGAAGTGGTCTTCGACCATGTCAAAAGCGACACATAGCAGGGCGTGAACCATGACGTCGCAGATAGTCTTCGACCATGACAAAAGCGACACATAGCGGGGTGCACACCATGACGAGTTCCTATACGTGGACCGTTGTATTTGCAAACACCTTGGCAAAAATTGCGGCCCCAGACTCAATGCCGGTCCACCTTCACCACCTCTTCCACCTTCCCGTCATTGCTCACCTTTAGCACGATAGTACCATCTTCTGATTTCAGGTAGAACCCATTTGGTGTTCCAACAAGGTTGGAGAAAAACGAACGGTCGAGCGGCTCGGCCAGTTCCAACAGGTCAATCTCAGTTGCGAGGGTGTTTTTGAAACGGATGATGCTCAAGGTGTTGCCCCGCTTGTTTCCGAAGGTAAAAGTCTCCGTGTTTCCCTCCGTCAAGTGCCGGACGCAGTCACCCTGCTCGTTCAGGTTCAGCGGTTGCAAATGACTAACCTTGGGCACTTTCATACCTTTCACCAATATACTGAAGCGCTCCGGGAAAACAAATTCACGGGTTTTGGCAGCTACTGGCAGCTTGTCCTGTAGCACTTCAAGGTTGTAGTCGGCGGCGGCGGCAGCAGCTTGGGTCTTTGACTTGGCCACCTCTCTAAAACCCGTTTTTGCGGCAACGCTATTGCCGAGCAATGCATCGGAAATGGCCAACACCAGCTTGATTTTTTCCGCATTGGCGGTTTCTTTAGCTTCCTTTTTTACCAGTTTTCTTTTTGCCAAGTAGGTCACTGCGTTTTTAGGTTTTTGCAGCAAGTTCAAGGTGCAGGCATAGTTCAGCTTGGCCGTCAGGTAGTCCTTGTCGAGGGCGATGGCCTGCATGAACTTGTTGAGCGCCTTGTTCAGCAGGTTCATTCTGTCCAATTTCTGTTGCAGGGTAAGCTCCTGCGGCCCACGTACCTGCGCTATTTTTTTGAGCTGCGTGGCGGCATCCAATTCTATTGGATAAATAAAACGGTCAGTCACAGGCAAGTAATTTTCCATTGCCTGAGAGAGGTACAGCACGCCAAGGTTGTTGTGGATTTCACGGCCTTGATAGTATTCCAGGATGTACTCATAGTTCATGGCGGCAAGGTCATATCGGCCTATGGCCAACAGGTAATTGCCCATTTCATACAGGTCAATAAGGTCGTCGGTGATGGCAAGCACCTCCTTCGTGGTGCGGGTGCGCTCATCAAGGGAGGGGTAGCCTTTGAGCGTCCGGCCAGTAAGCCCGTAGGCATCATAGAGCTTGGGGAGAAATTTGGGGACCACCTGCGAGAGGCGATAGCCCGCCAAATAAGCAGTGAAAACGCCGTTAATGTCCGCCACCTTTTCTGATTGGATATCCATCTCGAAAGTTTGGTCATAGGAAAGGTAATTGGTGCCCGCCCGGTTCTTTTTCGATTCCCGGTGGAACGCATGGGACAACTCGTGGGCCAGCACGAAAGCCAGCGCAGCACTGGAGTCCTTTCCCATGCCACGGCAAAGCTGGTAGGTTTTTTCATCCAAAACGACCGCATTTTTTGCCGAATAATAAGCTGCTCCCCGCTTGTTTTCCGTGGATATTTCAAGGCTAGGCTTCTTCACTGTGAACTGCCCGGCAGCTTGGTACAGCGCATCGTAAATCTTCTGGACGCTCGCCGTCGGCTTTTCGCCAAATGCTATACAAGGTATTGCGACAGCAACCACCAATGTAAAGAGGATGAATAGTTTAGGCATATACTTGAAATTAGAAATTGGGAAATTAGAAATTGGGAAATTGGCAGGAATTCCAATTTCCCAATTTCTAATTTCCATTCATCAATGCCCAATTAGCTGCAAAATACCTTTTGCGGCTTGTTGGTCTTTGCTTTCGACATTGGCGGCTAATTGGGCAAAAATCTCCTCTGCCTTTGGCAGCCCACCATCCACCTTGAAATAGCAAAGGCCGAGGTACCACATCGCATCCAGCTTAAAAGGTGAGGTCCCGCTGTTGGTAATTGGCTCCAAAAGCTCCACGGCACGAGCGTAGCGGGATTCGTTCAGGTGCGACATGGCAAGGTAGAACTGGGCCGTGTCGTTGGTGGGATGACGGATGAGGATACTGTCGAGGGCGGCCACTGCCTCGTTGTATTTGCCATCGTTGTATTGCAACAGCGCTTGGCGAAGGCTGTCTGCGGCGGTGGGTTCGCCCACCAGCCCCTGAGCTTCCA
>JANPLH010000298.1:0-13672 GCA_031426435.1 Saprospiraceae bacterium
CAACAGCCAATGGCCAACAGCCAACCGCCAACAGCATTTTGTCATTTACATTTCCTACTCCCCGGCTCCAATTTCAGCCCGTCGGTACCGCCTTCCATCAGCAGTCTCACCGTGCCCCGTTCTGGGTGCAGGGGGTCGTTTTCCACCCGGATGATGGCGTCCATGCCGGGTGGGTAGCTCAGTTCCTTGAAGGCCCGCCAGTCGAAGAAGCCCCGCCGCCGGAAGCAGATGCCCTCCACGGCGCGGACGCCCTCCACCGATTGGATAGCGGCTTCGAGGGTGGAGCGGTCGAGGGGTACGCCAAACGTGAAGCGGTCGGGCGAGAAGTAGCCGGGCAGCGGTCGCACGCCTTTTTTGCCAAACAAGGCCAGCAGCACACGCTCCTTCACGTCGCCGAGGTAGGCGTTGGGGGCCACGCAGACCACGATTTCGAGGTCGAGGTCGGCATAGACGGGGTCGAGTACATGGGCTTCCCGGCCAGCCTGCCGGAAGCGGTCCAATTGCCGCTCCAACTCGCCCCGGCGCGGTGGGTTGAGGGTGGAAGCACCCAGCGGGTCGGGGGTGACGAAGGCGGAAATCCAACTGCCGGTCCAGCGGAAGGCAGCCCCGGCGCGCTGTACCCAGGGCAGCCGCTCGGCGGCCTCGGCGTAGTCGGCGCTGCGCACGGCGCGGTAGGTGATGGCCCGGAAGGCTTCTGGTGCAAGCTGCCGCAGGGTTTCGGCGGTTTCGGGGTCGGTGCCGCCCGTGGCAGGCATTGGGTTGGTGACGCCGCTGACGATGCCACTCAGGGTTGGGTCGAAATCGGTGATGGCGCCCGCCGCCACATTGCCCCTGCGCCCGCCGCCAATGCGGTATTGCACCTTGAAAACGGTTTCCTCTACCGGTACCAGACCAAACATGCCATCGCCGAAGCGGATGGTGAAGCCCTCACCGCTGGCGTAGTCGTGGTGGACGATTTCGGGGCCGATGCGCTGGTAGCCGACGACGCGGCGCCAGGTGCCGTCGTCGAGGGTATAGTCGCGGTCGGTCTCATCGGAGGTGCCTAGCAGCGAGCGTTGGCGCCTCCATTCGTCCTCTTCTTTCCAATCGCTGGTAAGGGCATCGAAGCTAACTTGGGTGAGCCTGACCTCGGCCTCGGCGCCGCCTTCGTCGTCGGTTTTTTTCCAAACTAATGGCCGCACGTCGGTCGCTGGTAGGCTGAACAGGTAGGTGACCGAGCCGTCGTGCCCCTGCCGCTCAATGGCGCGCACCAGCTCTTGCATCTTGGATTGTGGAAGCCCCAAGCTGCTGGGCTCGGCGCCCACCACGAAGTATTTTGTGTCCATCTCCCCTGCAAGTGATGGTAAAAGGTTGCCCCGCACCTTCAGGTAGCGCATGTCCATTTCGTGGGGCAGTGCCTGCTCGTTTTCCCAAACCAACCGGGTGATTTCCTTGGGCAACAGCGTGAGGGGGTCGAGGATGACGGGGTCTGTGGCGTCGCTGACCGAGATGAGCCTGACCATAAGTACCCTTGCGGGAATGGCGGGGTCGGTTGGGTCGGTCCTCAGCAGCACCCATTTACCAATGACCCCGTCGGGCTGCTGCGTCAGCGGCAGGTGGGCGGCGTGGTGTCCTTCGATGAAGAGTTCCGTGGCGCCTACGGGCAGGCAGGTGTCGTCCTCGTCCCAGCAGTGCGGGCTGAACTCGTTGCTGTTGATGCTGACGAAGAATTGGGTTGGCGGTGATTTGGTCATTTCCACAAAACTTCGCCCTACCTCAAAGACGGTAGTGGTGCCGTCGTCACTGGTCGTATATGCATCAGCACCAGCCGGGATGTTGCCATCTGCAATGGCGGTGAAGTCGAGCCAGGCAGAAGCGCCGAGGGCGTCCTGCAGGTGGTAATCCACGAGGCGGGCGTGGAGGCGCAGGGAGCGGCGCTGGGTGGCGGTTTCGAGGTAGGCTTCGCGGGCGATTCGGTCTTGGTAATAGGCAAACTCGTCGCCGAGGGCGCTCATCACCTCGGCGAGCATGATGCCGCCGTCGGCTTCGAGACGGTCCTTCCAGTCGGGGTAGCGCTGGCTGGCAAAGTCGAGCAGGGCGCGGCGGTAGCTCCAGAAGTCGCGGGCGAGGTAGTTGATGGGGAAATCCACCACCTGGTCGGGCGGGCACTCGTGGGCGGGCGGATCGCAGTCGAGGTCGCTGGGGCAGTTGGCCTTGAAGCTGAACACCACGTCGTTGAAGTAGCGGTCCATGCGGGCGTCCTCAATGCGTATTTTATACAAGGAAAAATCGCCTGGGAACAGTGTGGTCAGCCGCAGCACGTCGTTGGCATTGACCCAAGCCAGCGCTGTGAGCGGTACTTGAGGACGGCTGCCCTCGCCGGAGGCGCTGGCGATGCCTATTTGGTCGAGGGTCAGGTCGAGATGCAGCGGCGCGGCCAGCCCGGACGGCGGGCGGTGGAAATGCACGTCGAGCGTCACTTGGTCGGGATGCACAAAGACAAAGTCAATGCCCGTCACCGAGTTTTGCGCCAAGATGGCCTGTATGCGGTTGGGTGCGTTCATCAGAGGGTAACTTCGAGGTTCAAGTACCGCCGCTCGCGACGTACCTTGAGGATGTAAACGATGCTGATTTCCAATTTCTCGCCGTTTGCCTTTGCCTTCACCTCCTCCACGCCGATGAGGGAGCCGAGCCATTTTTCGAGGCTCTGGAACACCAGTACCTGCACCATGCTGGCGCTAACGTCGCTGTTGGGGGCGAACACCATTTGGCGCAGCCCGCAGCCAAAGTCGGGGCGGTTGACGCGCTCGCCGGGGTTGGTGAACAGCACCTGTTTCATCAACTGCACGACGTGGCGCTCGTAGTTGCCCTCCTCGGCGAGCGTGCCGAGGCCGCCGTCAATGGCGAAGGGGTAGCGGATACTGTGGATGATTTCGTTCATGTCGTTTCTATTTCGTTCACTATGCCCGTCGCGTTGCCGCCGGACGTAATCTGTACCTTGAATGCCTCGTGGTTGGCAGCCAAGTGCTGCACCACGCCCCTGGCGACGGCGGCAAAGAGCATTTTCATTTCCAGCGTGGTGCCCGGAAAGGGGTCGTCCTTTGCGGCTTCCCACTCGGCCTCAAAGGCCGACACGATGGCGGCGGTCATGCTGTCTGCAGCCCCACTCTTTGCTGTTCCTGCTTTCAGTGGCATGTTGTTTTTTTATTTTAATAATCGTAACTGCTTAACCCCATGCAATCCCTTCGGGATTGCATATGAATAACCCCGGATGAAATCCGGGGATAAACCGGGCGAGCGCTTCGCAACCCTAAAAGGGTTGAATGATTGTCGTTTTGAGGGTCACATTCAACTCTTTCAGGGTTGTGGGATGCCTCTCCGACATTTCCCCGGATTTCATCCGGGGCTATTCACGTTCAATCCCTTCGGGATTATGAGGTGGTAAAAAGTTGTTGAAAAATTTATGAACTATTGATAATCAACATTTAAAACCGTTGCAAATTTCCACTCAACCCGTTTTTACCTTCAACGACAACAGTGCTGGTGTAGGTGGGATGGCCGGTGGCACGGGCAGCATCGGCGTCACCGGGATGACGCCCGCCGCCAGTTCGCCGGGGTGCATGTGCGTATTGAAGGTTTGCACCAACTGGTTGAGGTACTGCAACAGGTCGTCACCAAAGACGACCGGGTGCGTCGAGTTTTCCACCAGTTCAATCTGCGGTGCTTCCACCACCACCTTCATTTGCCCCTTTATCTTGATTTTGCCCTGCATCACCTCCAGGGTCAAGATGTTGCTGCCGTTCTGGTCGCTCAGGGTCAGCACCTGCCCCTGGTCGTCGAAACTGATGAGCAGCCCCTGTTTGCTGCGGATGATTTTGAGCGTGGGCTGCGGCGGTGCGCCTGCCTCGGTCTGTGGCGGCTCGTTGTCGGCCCAGAAGCCGCCGCTGTAAATCGGGAAAGTTGGTTCGCCTGCCTCGAACTCGACCCAAACGCCCGACCCTACTTCCGGCACGGCGAACATGCCGACATTGTTCCCGGCGTAGGGAAGGCAGGGCATGGCCCACGTCTCGAGGTCGCCCAGCACGGCAGGCACGGCCACCTTCACCCGCCCCCGCTGGGTGGGGTCCTGGTTGTCCCGCACCGTACCCCGGTACTTGCCGAAGTAGCGGTGGCGCACCCAGTCCAGCAGTTGTTCCATCAATCGCTCATCCATGCGGGTTGTCGTTTCTTTTGCTATTGGCTATTAGCTTTTGGCAGTTGGCCGTAAACAGCCAATGGCCAACAGCTTAGTTGCTATTCGTCCCAACCATTGCGCAGCAGTTCAATTTCCATGCTGTGCGAGGAGGGGTCAATGAGGTGCCGGACGCCCGACACGAGGTACTTGCCGCTGTGCCGGCTGCCAGCGCCCTGCACGTTGGCCAGCGTGTGCGCCCGTACCAGCTTGCCCAACTGGTGGAAGCTCGTCTTGCAATTGGCCCGGATGAACCACTCGGCCTCCATCAGGGTGGCCTCGCCTCGGACCTGCATGTCGCCGGCGTCGTTGGCGGGGGCGGCCACGCTGGTCGAGCGCACATCGCCTGTGATGCTGCGCAGGTCCTGCGCCCCCAACGGGCTTTGTGGCGACTGTGCGACCGCTCCGTTGAGCGGGCCGTGGTTGTTCAGGTCGTGCTGGGTGCCTTCCACGCTGGTGGGCCGCTCCACGTCCCAGTGGATGTCGAGCGAATCGAGGTTGCGGGCATCTTCGTTGATGACCAGGTCCACCGCCGCCTCGCCGCCTAATTGGAGGCGCTTGAAATGGGCGGTCTCTATGCCGAGCGGGTTGCAGGTGGTCCAAAAATGGAAGCCGTTGCGGCGGGCCAGTTTCCGCACGAACTGCAGGTCGCTGCCCCGCTGGATAAGGCTGTGCTTTAGCTCCAAGTGGCGGGCATTGGTGCGCCCCACGTCGGGCAGCAGCCCGTACTGCGCCACGATGCTCAACACCGCTTCGTTGTCCGACACGTTTGCCCAGACATTGGATTTGAACTCCCGGTCCATTTTCACCAGGGCATCGGAGCCCCTCACCTCCAACTGCGACCCGGCGCCGCCATGCACCAGCCGTATCTGTTGGCCATGTACGGGGCCTTTCACGAGGCACTCCACCCCGCTTTCCATCATGGCCAGCACCGACAGCTCGGAATTGGGGCCGAGCCGGGGCTCCCGCAGCAGCCCAAAGTCGCCCTCCCCCACGTCCAGCAGGTAGGTGAGCAGGTACTGCGTCGGCTCGCCGAGGCGCTCGTGTACCTCCACCTTGGCCGCCCTTGAAAGCTGTTCATCGGGCAGGCCGTTGATGGTTATGGCAATGCTTAGGCTCATCTTTCGGTTTAGTAGAAATTGGAAATTAGGAAATTGAAAATTGCGCTGATAATCAATTATTTACGCAATTTTTTTCTAACCTAATTTCGTGTCGGTACTTATCGGGTCTTTTGCGGAATGGCTATTTCGGGCTGCTCGGCCAGCGCTTCGGGCAGCATCTTGTCGTTGGCTTCGCAAATGCGCCAGAAGCCCGCCGGGTCGTCGAGGTACTTGGTGGCAAAATGGTCAATGCGCTGTCCCTGCTTGAGGAGGTGGTAGCCGAGGATGGGCTGCACGGGCGCTTCCGGTACGGAAACGACCTTCAGCTGCCGCCCCCGGCGGTCTTTTACCTGAATTTGCTCCTGCTTGAGGTAGCGGCTTTTTTCGTCGTACATGATTGTGATTTAGTCATTAGTCATTAGTCATTAGTCATTGGTCATTGGTCATTATGGGTCATTGGGGTCATTGCGGATTGGGGCGATGGCCCCCAATGACCCCAATGACCCCAATGACCAATGACCATTAAATCGGCAACATGCCGAGGATGGACTCGACGCTGTTGGCCATGTTGGCGGCTGCGAGCACCTGTTTTTGTTTTTTGGTAAACTCGTAGGCAAACACGGCGATGTCCTGCGGTATTTTTCGGGGTGCGGGAAAGTCCTGCGGGTTGAGCACCTGTAGGCCAATGGTCACTTTGGCCCGAATGGGGTAGAGTGTGGGGGAATAGGCCTGCTCCTCCACCGAGAAGCTGGTGAGCCGCACGGGCAACATGCGCCCCGGCCCCCAGACGAACAGCACGACGGGCACCGTGCCCCTCGGCACGGGCCTGGCGCCGCCCAATGCCCCACCGAGCGAGGCAGCGCCCCCGCCGCCCAACGAGCCGCTGATGGAGCCGACCAGCCCGCCGAGGAGGCTGCCTTCGTCGGGGTAGAGCAGCATTTCCATCGCCGCCAGCCGGTCGGCCACGCCGGAGAGGAAGGCAACGGGGTGGCTTTCGGGCTGTTCGAGGGCATCAGCGGCGTTGAGTTCCAGCGCCAGGCTGAAGGATTCGGGCGGGTCGCCGGGCTGTGCGGTGCGGGATGCCTGCTCGTCCCCGGTCTGGCGCTCACTGCCCCCCGCCGGGCTGGCGGTCATCAGGGTGCGGGTCATCGTCTCCGGGTTGTACTGGAAGATGATGACGTTGGGCACCGGCCCAAGGAAGCGCTCGGAGAACTCTACGAGGGCTCCTTTGAGGAGGAGGGGGGTGCGGGAGAAGGGGGAGTTGGGCATGTGGTTGTTTAAAATGAATTCAGTGAAATTATTGTTAATTTCAACCTATTATATTGGTTAAGTTTTAACGGTTTATTTCTTTTTTTTCTTCGGTTTACTGCCTATTTTAGGCTTGGACGCAGTGACTTTAATCTTTTTACTAACGCCAATATCTTTAAAATATATCGGCTTGTCGCCTTTGACTGATTTTATAATCTGATTCGGAGGGCTAACCAAGTAATTGGCTATCCAATAATTATCATTGGAGGTATTTGGCTCCTTTGAATCAAATACACCGACTAGGTATACTTTGTAATTCATTTTCAGATATAAAACCTCATAAAGGATTGTCACATTTGGAGGAGGTGCTGGTTCATAATTTGCAGGAAGTTGAGTCATTAAAGTTTTTCTTTCAACTGTCCAAAATTCCAACTCTGTAGCCGCAGCTTTTTCAGTAGCCGATGGGCCAGTTGCTGGTTGTGCTATTGTTTCTTCATCTGCCTTGCTTTTAGAATCAACGTCAACGCTTGTTGAAGGTGACTCTGTTGACTTAGGAATTGATTCTGTTTCTTTCTTCAATTCACCAACTTTTTTATCCGCTTCTTCAAGCATCTGCTCCATAGGTTCAACAAGTTGTTTAATCGGGTCTGTTATTTTCCCTGTTTTGGTATGTTCAATAAGCTTTTCCACCAATTCAGGATGTGCAGCCAATTTATCTTTCATAGCCAGCAGACGGTCAAGCACTTCTTTTGAAATTTTACCTCCTTTTTTAGCCACAAAAATATCATTGTAAATTCTCATCAGGTTTTTATCCCCGGCTATTTCATGGATAATTTTGGTTTCTTCCGGCGTATAATCGGAAGGCTTCGTCGCTGCTGCCGTTTCTTCTTCGGGGGCGGTTTTTTCCGGCGCCGGAATTAAAACACCCGATGAGCCGGGCTGGGTAATCTTAATTTTTACACCTTTTATTTCTTGTGCAACCGCCGTATCGGGCGCTTCCATTAGAGTACCTTGCGGAATGTCGATTTCTATGACGGAGTCCTGAATATTAAGGCTTCCCTGTAAAAAAATCTTACCGCCTTTCCATTTGCCTGTTGACTTATAAATAATGGTGGTGTTTTCGAGGTTAATTTTCATATCAACCATTACTTCCGTGTCATCAGCTCCAATCTTACCTTGAATAGTGACTTTTTTTGCAGAAAATTCCAGAGAGCCACTTGATTCAGGCATTTTTCCCATTTCAACTTCAACTTTAGTATCGGTTAAAGAGGCGTCCGTAGTGGGGCCGCCTTCCGGTTTATGCCCTTTAATATCGAGGTTGGTATCGCCTGCCAGTTCAGCTTCTCCGCCATCGATACCAAACTTTATTTCAGCACCCTTCGCATAAGCATCTGCAATATTGCCCAGTTCAAATAAGGTAATAGCTGCGCCAATATAGGGTATGGCTTTAGCACCGTTTTTGAGCAGGTTTTTGGCTGCCGTTTTCGCCCCCCGCTTCATTCCTTTTTTAGCGAGATTTTTTGCAAGCTTTTCTTCACCCTCTTCGATGAGTCGTTGTTGCGCCGCTTTTTCAGCCCTCTCAATCGCCAACTTTTCGTATGCCTCTGTGCCAAGTTTAGAAAGATTCTGTGAATCTAACATCCGGGCAATTTCAGGTGCTCCCCGTCGGGTGAGTTCCTGAGCTATTTTTTCAGCTGCTTTCATAGCAGCTTTTCGTTCCCCTATGGTTTTGGCTTTTTTCGCAGCTAAATGGAGTCCAGTAACTATGGCAACTGCTCCAGTACCCCATATGGCTATATCAGTCGTATCAATCCCTTCGGGGCCAACTTCAACGCCGATATCTTCACTGTTATCCTCTTCACCTATTGGTTCGTTAATTTGGAACTTGGTTTTTTGCGCTTCTGTCTGAATTTCAACTTCTTTACTAATATCTTTTTCGAGTTCTTTTTCTCGCTCTTCCCGCTTTTTCTCATTACAAATCTTTTCACAACGGTAACTTATTCCTCCTTTCTTATTGACTTGAAACATCATCACGTATAAACCGCTCTTTTTATCGGAACATGTCATAGGTGCGGCAAATGCAATATAGTCAGAGTTGGCAGTTCCATCTTCATTTGCTTTTACAATAACAGATTGAAAGCCTTTAGTAAATTTTCTTCCAAGCCGGTTCTGAATGTCATTCAGTACACACCAAGCAAACATGTCATTTTCATTGGCTAAATTGACACCTGCCTCGTTAAGTTTCTGTTTACTTTCCTTATTCAATTTTCGGCAATCCGGCTGGCTAAACCCTCCAATTTTTTCAAGCCCTTTCGATACTGTAGCCATATTTGGAGCAATACGTTTTAGCGCATCTACATACCCGTTCGCCTCTTTAGTAGCAATTGAACATCCACCTGTGACATGTCCAGATGCTTGAGTTTCATTATTGCGAGACTTGATTTCAATCACCTCAAGGGTGAGATTGTCCCTTTCAACCACCTTCATAGCGTCCATGTGCCCATATTTCTTTCCTGCTTTTGCAAGGTTTGGTGGAGAATAAACTTGGGCTATCCAATTACCGGAAAGCTTCCTGCTTAAAGATGATGCAATAAACCTGTCTGCCGGGAACTCCATATTTTCACCTAAGCTATTCGAGCCTGTTAATCGCCCGCAGCCTGACCCTTTTGGCGAGTCATGCCCACAAGCGTTACGTTGAATCGTAGTCTGTTTATCCCCCTGATGAATCACATGCGTCAACTCATGCGCCAACAACCGCTTGCCCTCCCCGCTGCCCGGTTGGTACTCCCCGCTATTAAAATACACATCGCTCCCATGCGTAAACGCTCTTGCCTGAATCCCCCGGTTCATTTCTGCAGCCTGCCGGTCCGTATGCACCCGCACCTGCGAGAAATCAGTGTTGAAAACATTTTCCATAAAACTCCTCGTCCCCGCCGGCAGCGGAGAGCCGCCGCCTTTCGTGGCGCTCAGGCTGGAAGCCAGCCCCGGCGAAGCCTGAAAACCGCCACCGCCTTCCGCTTTGCGCATCAGGGGCTTTTTCATTTTTTCCTCCTGTTCGCAGTGGGCGCACTTGCGCTGAACGGAGGAGGCCAGTAGGCCCTGCGTTGGGCGCACGGCGCCACCGCCCATCGGCATCCGCATCACCCGGTCAGCCATGGCGTCGGCTTCCCGTTCGTAGCGGTCGCCGGGGGCGTTGATGGTCAGCTTGGGCTGGATAACAGGTTCTGCCACTGCTGCACCGGCTCTACGTTCAGCAAGAAAATCTTCAACACTTAACCGCCTTCTGTCCCTTGTTTGTACATAAGTCTCGCCTCTCGCCAAGGCACTTGAGCCGCTTCTAAAAATTTTAAATATCCAATACCCTTCAGTGCTTCTGAATCCTACAACCCAATTGCCACCGTTCCAAGCATTGTAAACATATCTAATTGTATCGTCATCAAAAATATCCTGTAAAACCAATGCTTCGGCTTGGCGACCAATAGGATGTGCTCTACCCCACTCCCCTCCCACTCCTGGAGTGCCAAGCCTTCTTGCATAATCTCGCACAGCAAAGCGTTCAGTCAAAATATGAACAAATTGGAGCTGGAATGTAATATCGTCTGAGCCGAGCATATCGTCAATGTCAAGATATCCTAATTGTAAACTATCAACAAGAAGTGATCCGCCAGCAACAAGTCCGGCACTAGTGATTAATCGCATTGGCACCACTTCAACCCTGTCTATAAATCCCCTCATTTGCACGTCAAAATTGGTTAGTGCAGCTTCATCAACAATATTATATCTGAGCGTATTTACGTCAAGCGAATATTGAATTGCAGCCGATTGTGTATTTAAGCGATCTATCAGTTCTTGAACCCTATCAAAAGCTGAGGCTTCGCCTCGCCCAGGTGGCCTCATCTCAACAACTCTTTGCAAACTTTGAGTTTGTAAGCCATTACCCTGCTGCACCACATGCGTCAGCTCATGCGCCAGCAACCGCCGCCCCTCCCCGCTCCCCGGCCGATACTCCCCGCTGTTGAAATACACATCGCTTCCATGCGTGAACGCCCTCGCCTGAATCCCCTGGCTCATTGCCACCGCCTGCCCGTCCGCATGTATCCGTACTCTCGAAAAATCGGCACTGAAGGCGTTTTCCATGAAACCCCTGGTGCTATCTGGCAGGGGCGAGCCGCCACCCTTCGTGGTGCTCAAGCTATCTGCCAATCCTTGCGGTGCTTGAAAACCGCCACCGCTCTGCTCCTTCCGCATCAGGGGCTTTTTCATTTTTTCTTCCTGCTCGCAGTGCGCACACTTCCGCTGCACTGAAGAGGCCAGCAGGCCCTGTGTGGGGCGCACGGAGCCACCGCCCATCGGCATCCGCATGACCCGGTCGGCCATGGCATCGGCCTCCCGCTCATAGCGGTCGCCGGGGGCGTTCACGGTCAGCTTTGGCTGCACGGTGGCGCCTTGCTGATTGGCCGATGTAAATGAAGTTGCGCTCATATTCCAATGCTTATTGTCTTCATATCGTCACGGCAGGAAGTCCGTTGTCAATCGTTCCTTCCCATGCGGTTTGGCTCGCTTGGTTGCAACCATGCACGGTTTGAGAATCGTAACTCCTTGTCTGTGCATTACTGTTTCGTCGTACCGATATCAATGCTTGGTTGGCATCCCGTCCGTTATATATTGCCTGTGCGCCTTTTCTGGCCAGTTCACAGGCAAGTTTGTAATGGTACTGCTCGTGCCTCAACAACCGGAGCGACTCCAGCGAGGCCACCCTGTCGCACTCGGTGCCAAGTATGGTGCTGCACTCAGCCCTTGTGGTGGCGGTAAGTGAAGTATTGGGGCTTACAGATGCAGCGCACCCTGCTGGGGCTCGCAAATTGAACGTGCTTCCTCTCAGGCCTGCCCTTGCTTGCTGGTCGAAAAAAGTCTCACATGACGTGACATTTGCAGCACAACCGTTGACCGCCCTATTCGTCGGGTTAGCGAACTGCGCCTTAACCCATGATTGTTGTGGATGAAACTCTGCCCTGACCACCTGTTGGCCGTTGACAGCATGGAGCGCATATGCAAAATGCGTCTCCGCTGAAAAGCGGGACCTCGGCGGGTTGGCCTGGAAATCGGCCCAAGTCAGTGCCGATGCGGTATGGGAACAGCTCCCCGCCATATATTGGGCGTAGGCTGTTGCCATTGCCCCATACGGGTTGAGGAAACGCCCAAACACCTGCTGGTAACAGGTTTCGTAGCTCCCCTCCCCAAGTATCCGGGTGCAGGTTGCCATTTCTGTTGCCTCCCGATATGGCATCGTGCTGCTCCCTGCCCGGTCGTGCCTGAGTCCAGTGTTATAATAGCTTGATTCGCCGTCATCGAACATGGAGCCGCCACCGTCATAAACACTCCGCTGTATCCAGTCTTCATCGAGGGGGCTAATGGCCGCACGCTGAACCGCATCCCCAACTCCCCCCCCCTGCTGCACCACATGCGTCAGCTCATGCGCCAACAACCGCCGCCCCTCGCCGCTCCCCGGCTGGTACTCCCCACTATTGAAATACACATCGCTACCATGCGTGAAGGCCCTAGCCTGAATACCCTGGCTCATCGCCGCCGCCTGCCCGTCGGCATGCACCCGCACCCTCGAAAAATCGGTGCTGAAGGCGTTTTCCATGAAACCCCTGGTGCTATCGGGCAGGGGCGAGCCGCCCCCCTTCGTGGCGCCCAAACTGCTCGCCAACCCTTGCGGTGCTTGAAAACCGGCACCGCCTTGCTCATTCCGCATGAGGGGCTTTTTCATTTTTTCCTCCTGATCGCAGTGGGCACACTTCCGCTGCACCGAGGAGGCCAGCAGCCCCTGGGTCGGGCGCACGGTGCCACCGCCCATCGGCATCCGCATCACCCGGTCGGCCATGGCGTCGGCCTCGCACTCGTATCGGTCGCCGGGGGCGTTCACGGTCAGCTTGGGCTGCACGTTGGCTGCCTGTTTGCCGGACTGGTTGACCGATGTGAATGATGTTGATGCCATAAAAATCACCTGTTTGCGTCCATGATTTGCCGGACGATGGATTCCGAAATAATCGCCGCCCACTCGCCCCGTTGTGCGCCTTGCGGCAGCGCCACCCGAAGGTCGAGGCTTGGCAGGTAGCGGTCGGTGAGGTTGGTGGGTAGCCGCTCCGCCACCCGCTTGGCCACGTCCTGGCCAAGTTGCCTGCCCTCCTCGGCGCTCACGCCGGGCACCTGCATTGTCATTTCTTGTATCTCTACCATTGCCGTTGTTTTGAAAAATGGAATTGGTCATCCCCCAATTTCAAATTTCTCAATTTCCTAATTTTCAATTTCTCAATCCCCCTCACCCCAGCATCTCCCTAACCTGCCTCCCCACCCCCTTGCCCTCTTTCATCAGTTCCCGATCCAGCCCCAGCAGCAGGTGCGGCATGGCGAGCTCAGTGCGCTCCCGGCGGGCGGCGTAGGTGGCGGACAGCACCGAGAACTTGATTTGCGCACCTGTCAGTTCCAGTGAGTCGGCCAAGCGGGGCAGCCTGCCGTTCAGGGCGCCGAGGCAGTCCGTGCCCGCCATTTCCCCGACGATGCGTTGCCAAAGTTGCAGGCGCTGGGCCGCATCGGGCTTCGGGAACTCCAGCACGAAGCGCAGCCGACGGGTGAAGCCTGCGTCCATGTTCGCCTTCTTGTTGCTGGCCAACAGCGCCACGCCGGGATAGCCTTCGATGGCCTGCAGCAAGTAGTTAGTATCGGTGTTGGCGTAGCGGTCGTGGGCATCCTTCACCTCCGTGCGCTTGCCAAAGAGGGCATCCGCCTCGTCGAAGAGCAGCACCGCGTTCATGCGGTGGGCGCGGGAAAGGATGCGCTCCATGTTCTTTGAGGTCTCGCCCACGTATTTGCTCACCACGGTGGACATGTCAATGCGGAACAGGTCGAGGCCCAGTTCGGCGGCAATGACCTGTGCCGCCATCGTCTTGCCCGTGCCCGGCGGGCCAGAAAACAGGGCCAACAGCCCCCTGCCCTGTGGGAACAGCCGTTTGGTTTCCGGTTTTTCCCAAACGGCGGTGCGCTCGTTTGCCTCGAACACAAAGTCCTCCAAGTGGCGCCGCAGCCAGTCGGGCACCACGAGGTCGTCCCA
>JANPLH010000299.1:0-7468 GCA_031426435.1 Saprospiraceae bacterium
GTGCCTTATGTGTTTAAAAACTACGTGTTTTAGTGTCGTTAGGATATTGTATATTTTTTATAAGAAGGTCTTAATGGGAGAGTTCTAACCTGCTTTTTTAAAGCACGATGACTACTTTTACCGCAAAAAATACCGATGAAAATACTACGACGAACCTCCCTTGCACTTTGCATTCTGCTGCCTACTTTCCTTTTGCTTGCGCAAAAAAGCCTCCTACAATCCGGCCCTATGGTCGGCTACTCGGAGATGATGGAGACCATGCTCTGGGCGCAAACCAAGTCGGCGGCAAAAGTGCAGGTCGCCTATTGGCCGAAGGGCCAACCCAATGAGCGACAACTTACGGCTGCGGTGAACACTACAGCTGCCAATGGTTTTATCGCCCATCTCCTGGCCGACAAAGTGAAGCCCAGCAACCGCTATGGGTACGAGCTACGCATCAACGACCAGCCCTTGAAACTCGATTACCCAACCGAATTTCAGACCCAAACCCTTTGGCAGTATCGTACTGACCCACCCAATTTCAAGGTGGCAATGGGCAGCTGCGCTTACGTGAACGAAGATACCTACGACCGACCCGGCAAACCCTACGGTGGTGATTATCAGATATTTACGTCAATTCATCAACAGCACCCCGACCTCATGCTCTGGCTCGGCGACAACACCTACCTTAGGGAGGTGGACTGGTATTCCCGCACGGGATTTATCCATCGCTATACCCACACCCGCTCCTTGCCGGAACTGCAACCACTGCTCGCAAGCACCCACCACTACGCCATCTGGGACGACCATGACTTCGGCCCGAACGACAGCGACCGCAGCTTCGTCCACAAGGACATGGCCGCCGAGGTGTTCAGCGAGTTTTGGGCAAACCCGTCGGTCGGCTTGCCGGGGCAGGGCGGCAGCACCAGCTATTTTCAGTGGGCCGATATTGACTTTTTCCTGCTCGACGACCGCTACTTCCGTACCCCGAACCGCCGCAAGACGTGCGACCAGACCATCCTCGGCGAAGCCCAAATCGAGTGGCTGATGGATGCACTGTCTGCCAGCACGGCCCCTTTCAAAATAGTGGCCATCGGCGGGCAAGTGCTCACCACCTTCGCCGGGCACGAGACCTACACGAACATTGCGCCAGCAGAACGGGAGTTCTTGTTGGAAAAAATTGAGGCGGAAGGAATCAAAAATGTTGTGTTCTTAACAGGCGACCGTCATCACACGGAACTCAGCATGTTGAAAAACCGGGCAGGGAATACGGTCTATGACCTTACGGTTTCGCCGCTCACGTCGGGCGTACACACGGGCGAGGAGCCGAACGCCCTTCGGGTGGAGGGGACGATGGTGCAACAGAAAAACTTCGGCGTGCTGGAGTTTTCTGGGCCAGCAAAGGCGAGGGTAATGAAAATTGGGATTTTTGACTCGAATGGGAAGGAGGTGTGGGTCAAGAACATTGCTTCAGAGCTTTAAAAAATTGGCGGTGCATACGCAAGCACCGCCAATTTCCCAATTTCTCAATTTCTAATATCCAATCCTAACCCGCTCCGGCTTGCTCCAAACCACGGCATCGTTCGAGTAGTACAGCCAAGCCGCAGAGGCAGGTGCCTCGTACTCGCCCGGCACGTCGGCCTTGAGGTCGAGGCTCAGGGTTTTCACCTCGCCAGCGCTCATGCCCCGGAAGTAGAACACCACGTAGCTGTCCTTGATTTCATAAAAATCGAACAGGCCCCGCTCCCGCATCTGCTTCACCTGCCAGGGCTGCACGCTGAGGCCCGCTGGGATGCCCACGATGGCGATTGGGTTGGGAACGGCCTCGGCGGCACGGTTGGTGAGGGTGGCGGTCAGGCGCAAGGTGCCGCCCATTTCGGATTTCGGATTTCGGATTTCGGAAGGGACTGCTGGATTGGACAGGATTGTTTTCATGGCCAGTTTGCAGTCTGGGTTGCTGTACGGCAGCGTCGTCGAATACTTCACCGAGAGGTCGTAAGGCAGGGGGTCGCCCTTGGCGAATTTCACCTTCACCTCATTTTTTCCTTCGGTAAAATATTGCTCCAAATTATTGAAAACCAGTGGGTTGCGCTCATCGGCAGTGAAGGGGCGTTTGCCCACCGACTGGCCGTTCACGAAAAGCTGTACCTCTCCGCCCATGCTTTTTTTCATGTTTTTTGCGTTCGCAACAAGGGCTTTCAGTGCCAAAACGGTGCCTTGCGTGGAGCCGAAGCCGTACTGCGTTTTTGCGCCAGCAAGGTAGCGAACCGCCTTGTCCACGATGGCCATTTCAGCGCCGGAGGCACCACCTTCAGCCGCATCGGAATTCGCCAAAAAGGCCAACGTGGCAAGCGCCGTCGTCTCAACGGTCAGGTTCTTACCAGTGCTTTGAGTCATGCTCTGCGTCCTGCCCGTCCAACTGCCATCGGAGGCTTGTGTTTTGGTCAAAATGGCCAGGAACTCCTCTGTCCTGCGGTCGCCGAGGTTCAGCAGAGACTTGGCGGCCAGCGCCACGATGTACGGGTCTTGCGTCTCACGGGCGTCTTTTAGCTGCTTCGCAATTTCGGCACTCACCTGCTTGCCATAGCCCGCTTCCGTCATCGCCCAGGTGATATAGGCATCGCTGACGGGGTTGGGCTGCTGCCAACTGTGAGCGCCCTGCTTGCTTGCCAGCCATCCGCCCTTGCCGTCCCGGCGGGTGAGCAGCCATTGTGCCGTGCGGTCAATCAAATCTTGCTCAACCGGATATACGGATTTCATGTCCACGAACTCCATCAGGCCGTAGGCCGAAAGCGCCTCGTGGGCTGGAGGCGAGGCGAACCAATCGAAGCCACCACCGGGGATTTCAAAGGTCTTCAAGCGCTTGTAGCCGTAGTCGAGGAAGCCGTTTGCCTTCTTTTCCAATTCGGCGTTGGCGTTGCCAGTTGTTTTTAAAAGGTTGAGCACCAAGATGTTAGGGTAGTTCGTGCTGCTCGTCTGCTCGAAGCAGCCGTTGGGTTGCCCCAGCATCCGCTCCATCCCCGTCGTCAGGTCGCTGAGCACACTGGGGTGTACGGTGAAGCTGGCCGAGAGGCTGCCCTCGACCACGTCCTTCACGGGTACAGAGAAGGTTTTGTCCTTGTCGTTACCCCCGAAAACAAGGTCAACGGGGAAGCCACGGGGCTGCACTTTCAGCGCCTGTGTGAAGGCGTCGGAGATGCCGTTTGCCTCGAACCCAACCTGCATTTCGCCACTTTTTGCGCCGAGCGCTACTTCGTATTCGGGGTAAATCGTCGTGCTTTCGCCAGGCTTGAGTGTCACGGTTTGCGGCTGGTTTTTTACCAAAGAAAAACCTGCTGGCATCACTACGGAAAGTTTACCAGTGATAGCCTTGTCCGTGTTATTCGTCAGCGCCAGCGGGAAGGCCAGTTTGTCGCCCGTGAGCAGGTTGACGGGGGCTTTCACATCCATGCTGAACGGCATTTGGGTGAAAAACCGCTGCTCGGTGCGCCCGATGCCGCCGCCAGAACTGATGCCCTCCACCGTCGCTCGGAAGGTGCTGATGGCGTCGGTGTTGTAGAACTCGACAGTGGCACGGCCGTTCCTGCCTACTTCGAGCTTGGGAGCAAAGAAGACGGTTTTGCGGAAGTCGGTGCGGAGGTTTCCATCAGGAATGGCTTGTTCGGCTTCGTACTTGGGGGCGTAGAATTGGCGGGTCGTATATAAGTTGGGGTAGTAGCTACGCTTGTTTGCATCCAAATCAAAAGAAATTGGCAAGTTGTATTGAGCCCTAACTGGTCGGCCACGTTGATAGCTTGGCTTCCACATTCCATCCATGAGGTCCACAATGCGGAGAGCCTCCTCACCCGTACCTCCGCCAAGGTCACGCACTATTTTTGGGTCAGAAATGCTACCATCTTTCTCGATTGTAAAGTTGACATATACCCTTCCTGATATGCTGCTTTCCTTGGCTTGTACAGGGTAATTCAAATTTTGACGGATGAAGTCGCTCAATGCATTTTTTCCACCTTGAAATTCTGGCTGCTTTTCAACCACCTTGAAAATCTCATCCTCTTCATCCGTTGGTGCTGGAGGCGGAGGCGGTGGAGCCGGCATTCCCGGTACATTGCCGTGGGGAGCCTTTTTTGCATTATCAAATATTGCTACCCTTGCTTCTTCCGATATGGACTGGTCTAATTGAATCACAGGTTCGACCTTAACACCATCAATCACAAAAAGCGGAGCATCTGAGCGGCTACCCCGCATTTTCAACTCAGCACCATCATCAGCGGAGCTAACACCAGCTGCCATTGAAGCCAAGCCTATCACATCCCTTGTGGGCAGTTGTTTTATTTGGTCGGAGGTCAAAGGACCCTGATTGGCTTTGTCTTGTTCTATCATTGGGCGTTTGTATTCGCTAACAATAGGTGTAATCTTGGTCTCCTGCTTGTTACTATTCCCCTTTGCTTTTTGGTTTGATTTAGATATTGGCTTCAATTCATCTTTTTGTACAGATGAAATAGAGGCTGTCATATCCCTCTTAGTGACTACTCCGTAACCAGTTACAACCACTTCTTCCAAGTCTATCACCGCCGCAGGTGTTTCATAAGTCTCCCCCTCAAACTCCATCGCCACCGGCTGCCCCTCCAACATCTCCTCCCATGCCAGCCGCCTCCACCCTTGCGTCAGCATCAAATAATCCAGCGCCAATAGCTCGTTCTTTTCCGGGTGCTTTTCCTTGGGTTCAAAATAGAAGTTTGGCTCCTCCACCTTTCCCTTGAGTTCGCTTTCGAGCAGCAGGTGGCTGAGGATATGTCCCTGCCGGTCGTCGGCGAAAGTGAGCAAGTTGTCGTCCGCCACGGCGAGGCTGAACTGGCCGGGCATGGCGATGCCCCGCTCGTCCGTCACCTGCACGGTCATGGTCACTTTTTCCCTCGGCAGGTATTTTTCCTTGTCCGTTTTTACGCTAATTTTTAGTTGCTTGTCGTGGTTGAGGAACACGAGGCGCTCGGCCCGTGGCAGTTCCCGACTATCGAACAGGGTGACTTGGGCGATGCCGATGGGCATGTTTTTCACGGGGATGCGAACGAAGTGCGAACCCGCCCGTGCAGGGAGCGTTTGGGTGAACCAAATATCGCCCCGACTCTGTAGCACCACGTTCAGTGCCTCGTCCTCTGTGGAGTTGATTTCCACGGTCAGCTCGTCCTTTTGCAGCGGATTTATTTTCATCGAAAAACCACGGGGGAAGGCATCCGCCAATCCGTATTTTTCGGCGATGCCTGCTGGTTTTGTCAAAATGGCGTGGTATGTCTCTCCATTGGCTGGGGTAAAATTGAAGGCCCCCATGCCCTGGTGGTAGCTCTGGAAATCGGCCACTTCCACGCCTTTCGAGTTGACGATTTTGCCGCTCACGTCGGCAGGCTTGCCCCATTCGTTCAAAGCCTTGAATGCAACGGTGGCGGGTAGCCCGGCTACCATGTCGCCGCCTTCCGGCATGAACTGGAGGTCAATTTTGTTCAAAACAATCGGGATGCTGCGGCTGATGCTCTCCGTCTGGCCGTTGTAGCCGATGAGGATGTTGAGCAGGCCGTCATTGGTTTCGAGACCCTTAGGCAGCTCAAACTTGACTTGGGCATGTCCCTGCCCGTCCGTTTTACCCGAAACCTCCTTGAATTGCTGCCCATCCAAGCTGGCCTTTGCCATGAAATCATGATTGGCGAGCGGCTGGTTTGCCAGCGTGTTGAGGTCGAGCTTGGCCTCCACCACATCGCCGGGGCCGTAAGCTTTTTTCATGAAATCAAGCTCCATGCGCAGGCGGGGCAGCACGGTGGCCTGTACCTGCACATCCCGCTCGAAGGCGTCGTTGGTGTTGCGCATCCAGTTGGTGTATGCCCTGATTTTGTAAATGCCGCCGGGTGCGGTTGGTTCCAATTTAAAGTCGCCAGCAGCTGTTCCGCCCTTGGCCAACAGTTTGATTTTTTTCAATACCGAACCGTTCGGGCCGACCAATTCGACGTAGAGGATGTCGCTTTTCGGGCTGGCCTTCAGCGAGTTGGCGTCCCTCACGTAGGCATTGAACCAGATGTCCTCGCCTGGTTCGAAGAAGAGGCGGTCGAACTGGAGATAGACCTTTTCGGGGGAGGTGGCTTGGGTGTGGAGGGAGAGGCTTCTTGTGAGTTTTTGAAAGAAAGAACTGTCTTGGTCACTGGTAATTGGTGATTGGTGATTGGGAGGGGCAGTGGGTAGACTTGACAGGTTTTTGAAACCTGTCAGGTCTTTGGCAGCAGGCTTCGTTGCTTGCGCAACTCCTTGATTGTCAGTGGTTTTTTCTTGCGAAAAAGCCTGCGGAGTGGTTTGCGGAGTCGTAGTCCGCCCTTCGTGGGGCGTCTCCCGCTGCATGAGCAGGAGCGCCAAAATGAACAGTACAGTTGTCATAGCTAAAAAAGTTTTAGTAAAAAAATAGCTTCTATTTGGAGTCCCGTCATCGAGGATTTGCTCCATTTTCTTCCACGCCGCCGGGTTGTAGTCGAACTCGTGGTCGGCGAGTTTTTGCTTGATATTTTTATTGTCGTTCGTCATTTTTCTACAGGATTTACCTCACCCCCCGGCCCCCTCTTCCCGACAAGCCGGGACAAGCTCTGCAAGCAGAGGGGGGAAGTGCCGTGGGTTATTGCAATTTTTTTTGGGTGGAGTAGGCTCTGCTCCCCTCTCCTCGTAGGAGAGGGGCTGGGGGTGAGGTGCTCCCGCAATTGCTTCTTCGCCTCCGCCAGCCGCCATTTCGACGTATTCTCGTTGATGCCGAGCAGCTCCGCAATCTCCCGGTGGGTGTAGCCCTCCACCACGTTCATCGAGAAGACGGCCCGCTGGTCGGGTGGCAGCTGCTGGATGAGGCGGTAGATGTCCTCGGCTTGGAGTTGCTCCAAAATGCCGTCGTCGCTTGCCGTTTCCGGTGGCTCACCAAGTCGGAACACCTGCTGCATTTTCACCTGCGACCGCACGAAGTCAATCGCCGTGCGCAGCGCAATGGTGGCCATCCAGCCGTGCAGGCTGCCCTGCTCCGAGTAGTCGCCGATGTTTTGGAAAATTTTCAGAAACGCCCGGTTGAGCACATCCTCCGCTTCGGGGCGGCTGCCGGTGTACCTCATGCAGATGCCCAACAACCGACCGTAGTACCGCTGGTACAGGCATCCCTGCGCCAGTCGGTGCTGTTGGCGGCAACCCTCCACGAGGAGGGCGTCTGGGCTTTGAGTTGTGTAAAGGTTGCTTTGCATCTGCTTGTAAAATGGACAACGAGGGCTGCCCGAAAAATGGTTGGCGGTTTTTCAGAAAAACCTTTTGGCAGATGCAGTTGGTCGTGCGAATTGCACAGGGAGCGAAGAAATTGTGAATTGTGTTGAATTTCAGAAAGTCGTGGTAGCCCCCTGTGTCAGAAAGTCGTGGTAGCTTTATATCAAAACAAAGCATGGCACGGACCACTACACTGGAGGAAAAAAAGTTCATTGAAACCAAA
>JANPLH010000300.1:0-15524 GCA_031426435.1 Saprospiraceae bacterium
GGAGCCGATTAGGCGGTTCAAGTTATCGGCTGTCTTGAAATGAGAAGTGGCCCAGTAGGGGTTGGTTATGTACGGGTTCCCGTTCATACCAAGCTCAGTGCCATCCGCTTTGGAGCCATCGCCGTTTGGGCCTTTGAGCGCCTCCACGGGAACATTCGGCGGCAAAACACCGATGGCATAGTTGGGATTGCCGGGGCTGTCCGACATGCGGGGACGGTTGCCGGATTCTTCCAGCACGTAGCGGGCGGTGACCTCTGCGGTCAAGTTTTTCAGCACTTCGCCGCCCATTGCGAGGGTGAACGTCTTGCGGTTGAATGTCGTGTTTGGAACAATAAAATCATTGTCGAGGTGAGAAAACCCGAAGCGCCAGTTGAGCTGCTGGCTGCCGCCCGTCAGGGCGACGGAGTTGCTAATAGTCTTTCCGTTTTGGTAAAACTTGCGGAAATTGTCCTTCACCGGGGAGTAAGGTCGCACCACGCCATCGAACTGGACGAGCGGCTCGCCGTCGAGCCGGGGGCCCCAGTTGAACCAGTTGCTACCGAAGGCGTCGCCTTGCGAGCCGGGCTTCCAAGGGCCCCAACCCTGCCCGTATTCCTGCTGGAAATCGTAGCGGGTGAGCGGCTGGTCAATGGTGAAATTGGAGTTCACATCCACGCCGATACCTTTGCGAGCTGTGCCCCGTTTGGTGGTAATCAGGATGACGCCGTTGCTGGCACGGGACCCGTATAGTGCAGCGGCGGCATTGCCTTTCAGCACCGATATTTTGTCAATATCGTCGGGGTTGAGGCTGCTGAGGCCATCGCCCCAGTCCTGCCCGCCCCAAAGGCTGGCGCTGCCGAGCGTGGTGTTGTCCATTGGCACACCATCAATGACGAACAGTGGCTGGTTATCCCGTGAAACGGAGTGGTAGCCTCTGATGATGATGCGGGTGGAGCCGCCGGGGCCAGAACCTACGTTGCTCACATTGACGCCTGGCACCAGCCCGGCGAGGGCGTCGCCGAGGTTGCTCTCACGGGCGAGGGCGAGTGGCGCTGCCTCTATTTGGGCATGGGAATAGGCAAGTGCGTCCTTCTCTTTGTTGATGCCAAGGGCGGCGACTACGACCTCGTCCAGGTCAATGCCCGTCCATAAGGTCACATCAAGCCTGCCCGCCGACTTGACCTTGACGGTGTAAGCCGTGAAGCCGACCATCGAGAATTGCAGGCTGGCAGCGGTTGGGACAATTATTGAATAGTCGCCGTTCTCATCCGTAACAGTGCCAGTTTGCGTGTCTTTCACCATAATATTCACACCGGGAATGGGGGCTCCTCCCTCGTCCGTCACCTTTCCGACAACCTGTGATTGGGCATAGGTAATGCAGCAGATAAATAAGGAACACAGGGTGATGAGTGCCTTCTTCATAAGGAATAGGGTTTTATTGTTTAAGAATTTCCTTGGAATCTTGTGGTATTGAATGCGGAGAAAGTGCATTATGGTAAGTTGGCGTAGAAAATTGGTGCAATCTAACAATGATTTTAAAGTACCAAGCTAATTGTCCAAAAATTTTGACTTTATTTTTTAGCGGTATGGCAGCCCTGCGAGAACTAATATCTGAAAAGGGCTTTCTTATTAAAATCCCAGGTGGTAATTTTTGCTTTTTTAAACATATAGTCATATAGCTATTGGCTATTGGCTGTTGGCCGTTGGCTCAATGTCGGCAACTTAATATGAGCGGGATTTTAAAAACCCAGATTTAAAAGATTTAACTGATTTCTACTGATTAAATCTGTGTAAATCCGTTTAATCTTTTAAATCTGTGTCCTATCAAACAAACACGTATAGCTAAGTTGCCGACATTGAGCCAACGGCCAATAGCCATAAGCCAATGGCCAATAGCAATTACTTGCCCGATTATTTTTTTATCAAATTATTAAACCGTTCCGTCTGCTCAACCTCGTCAAATAATGGCTCGGAGTGTAAATAATTTATGTCGGAAAAATGCCGTTCAAAGGCCCGCTCCATCCAAGTCATGGCGAGGTCAATTTCATTGCGGGACGCTGCTATGAGGGCGTAACCCACGCACGACCACAAGCTCCGACCATGTGCCAAGCCATCGCCTCGGTCGAACATCAACTCGGCATCTTTCTTCTTTTTTTGTTTCAAAAGAAAGACGCCATACTGGAAGCAGGCCATTTCATGGTAAAGGAAGCTGGGCAGTGGGTAGTAAATTGCCTGCCGGAAAAGCGAATCGGCTTTGACCATTTGTCCCTGTTGTCCAGCAATTTCGGCTTGCACGGAAAGTGCGAGTACAAATGCTTCGTTGGGGCTTGGCTGGTGAGCTGCGAGCCGCCGACGGCGTTGCCCGCCAGCTTCCCGCTCCGGCAGGCGTCGGTGATGACAATGACCCTCGCCTTGTTCTCCATGCTCAGGGTCGAGACGACTTCTTTCAGAAAAAAAATTGGCTATGCGCCCGACACATAAGCCTGCGGCGGCGAGTCCCAACAGAGCAGGAACCCTTGCTGACTGCGGGTTTTCGTCTCCAAATCGCCATGCCCGCTGAAATAGATGATGGCCTGGTCGCCCTCCTTGCTTTCGTCCATCAGCCAGCCGAGCGCTGCGTCGAACTGGGTGGTGGTGGCCGCCGAGTCCGTGAGCAGTTTCAGGTGGTCACCATCCAGCGAGCCACCCGCTGGGGAGCGCAGGAAGTTGGCAAATGCCTCGGCATCCCGGTCGGCGAAGCGCAGGTCGGGGATGTCCTTGTCCTGGTAGTCGGAGATGCCGATGACGACGGCACGGGTGGAGTGGCCGCCGAGGTCAATGACTTGGGCGCAGGTTCTTTCAGGATGACAAATGCCCGTAATGAGGGCGATGAGGGCAAGCAGGTATTTCATTTGAGTTGGTTTTTAGTCTTTGATTTGGCCCCCCACAGGGGCAAGTGGGAAGTTCCGCTTCATCATCTCCCAGAAACGGTGCGACTCACTGATATTTTTAAAAAGTGGTTCTTCTAGTATTGGCTTCGAGATTGGGTAATAATGCTCCAGCGCCTTTTCAAGCTCATCCAAGGCGGTATCGTCCTGTTGCCGTTTTGCCATAAGAAGGGCCATGCCATAATAGCCATAGTAGCCGCCCCCATGCGAGTAGGAAATACATGACCGGAACTGGCTTTCCGCTTCGTCGAGTCGGTTTTGGTCGAGCAGGAACAAGCCATATCGGTACATGGCTTCTTCTTTGAAGGCAAGGTCAAAAGGATAATCGCCGGTGGAATATTCAAGGGCTTGTTTGTAAAAATCTTCGGCAGCCTGCATGTTGCCCGCATGGGCCTCAATATCGCCGAGCAAGGCGTAGGCGAGTATCAAGGCGGGGTTGGGCTTTGGGTCGTAGTTGAGCACTTTTCGGATGGTAGCGTTGGCTTCCCGCCATTTACCCTGCATGATCCTGATTTTGCCAATGCGAATAGTGTTGCGGCAAGTCTTCGCAATATTGGTCTCCAGGGCTTCCGATTCCCGGTAGCACTTTTCGGCCTTGGTCCAATCCGTCGTAAAGTTCATCAGGCCATCCCCCAACCAATTGTAAAACCTCGCCTTTAGGTAAACAGCGCTCCGGTCATCGGCAATCAATTGCTCGTAATGTTGGGTGCCCTTCTCCTTGCGCCGGGTGGCAAAGTAGAGGTAGCCGAGGTAATCGTTGGAAAACTGGTAGGGCGAGTTGTAGAATTCCTGTGATTTCAGCATCCATTTTTCTGCTTCGGGGTAATTTTTTAGCAAAAAGTTGACACCTCCCTTGTTAGCGTAGCCATTGAAAAGATTGGGCTTGGCCGTGACCAGGCGGTCGGCCAACCTCAACGCTTCATCAAGCTGGTTTTGGTACATACGCAGCCAGCACAACCGCTCCAACACGATTACCGAATCGGAACTTACCGATACTGCCTTGCCCATCCATTCCGCCTCTTTTTCAATATCACCCACCCAATGGTATTCGCCTGAAATATGCAGGTAGGGCATCAGCCAAGTGGGGGAAATTTCGATGGCTTTTTGGCAATAAAACAACAAAGAATCGGTGTAGGGCGGGTCCGCCATATAGTGCAGAAAGCCAAGCGAATTGTACAAATAAGCGGCATCGGGTTGCAAGGCTATGGCTTCGAACAGCATTTGTTTTGCCAAATAATTCAAGGAATCATGCTCCAACAGGTCGGTTGACTTGGAACCCGCCACCCTGGAGAGGTTGAACGCTTCGAAAAAAAGCTGCTTCGCTTTCAGCGATTTTATGGAAACATGCCCCTTGTCCAATAGCTCGATGCTTCGCTGGAGGTATTTCGGGTATTCCGCATATTTTTCGGGGTTGTAAAAATAGTTGTTCACTTCGGCGGGATCGCATTCCAGCAGGGCATTGAGCGCCTGCTGCGCCTCATCTTGCAGGGCAGCGGCGAAGTCACGGCGCATGGCTTTGTGCTTTGAGGACATGGCCGGGTCTGCCATCAATTGCTGGAAAAGTTCATCGGCATTGGCACCGGGCGGCTCGAAGAACCTGCGGTCGTTGAGCGCCTGCTCAAACGCCAGGTACTGTTCTTCACCAGGCTTTGGTGACCGGGTGGCTACTACTTGGCTGCCGTCGTTTGGTTTTTCAGCCCCCGACTGCAGCTTGCGTTTCGCCAATAAATCCGGCACCACCGTGGACAAGACCTCCGTCCGGTTGCCCACCGTCATGGGTATCTGCGAGCTGGGGGCAACGGCGGTGGATACCTTGTCTTCGAGGTAGCGGCTTATCTCAATAAGGCTCACCTGCTGGTCGTTGTTGCCATCGGCCAAGCCGTACAGCCCCTCCACGAGATAGTAACTGAAAACACCCCTGCCGCCGCCCCACTGCTCGCCTTCCATGCTGAGTTCGTTGGCTTGGCAGGACATGATTTTTACTTCGTTGCCAAATTGCTTGGCCAAGTTGAGGCTGGTAAGCCCCGCCCCGCCGATATTGCCGCCTGCCAGATTGCCAGCATGGCAGGCATCCGAGATGACCAGCACCCTGGCCTTGATTTCGACGGACAGGGTCGTCACTACTTCTTGCAGGTAATACAGCGGGAACGCCCCGGCCATATAAGATTGTCCGGGGGTGTCCCAAGTGAGCAGAAAGCCGGGCTGACTGCGCATTTTCACCTCCACGTCACCATGTCCCGCAAAGTAGATGATGGCCATGTCGCCTTCCTTGCTTTCTTCCACCAGCCAGGTGAGGGCGGCCGTAAACTGGGCATTCGTCGCCTTGTTATTGGCCAAAACCTTGATGTTCTCCTTGCCCACACTTCCCCCAGCTTCTGATTGCAGGTATTCGGCAAAAGCATGGGCGTCCCGGTCGGCGAAGCGCAGGTCGGGGATGGCAGGGTCTTGGTAGTCGGAGATGCCGACGACGACGGCACGGGTGGTGCTGCCGCCGAGGTCAATGGACTGGGCTAGGGTGCTTTCGGGAAGGCAACAGGTGGTGAGCAGGGCGATGAGGGCAAGGTGGTATTTCATTTTGATAGGTTTTAGTCTTTGGCTTGGTCGGGGAAGTATTTTTTCATGAGGGCTTTCCACGCTGGCATGGAGCGGATGTTTGCGAGGTCGGGGTCGAACTGGAGCCAATTGTAATTATAGGTCTCGTGGCCCATCGTGAGCGATTTTTCCAAGACCTCAAAGGCCCGCCTCGACTGGCCGATAATGGCGAGGATACAGGCAAACCCGTAGTGATTTACTCCGGAGTCGGGGTCGAGTTCGATACCCTTTTTACCGTAGGATTCCGCTTTTTCGGCTTGGCCGAGGTGGGCATAGCAGCCACCGAGGTTCATGTACAAGTCGTCAAAGGTCGGATCGAGTTCGATGGCTTTCAGCATGACCGGCACGGCTTCCTCATTCCGTTCGGCATAAGAAAGTGTAAGCCCCAAATTGAGGTAGAGCAATGTGTAGTCAGGATAGTTTTCAATGCCTGTTTTGTAAATCTCGGCAGCATTGCTCCATTCCCGTTTGCTAAAATGATAGCCAGCTTTTGCTTTGAATGCTTCAACTGAAGTGGAGTCCAGTCTGACAACATACTCGACATAGGGCAGGGATTCTTCCACCATACCAAACTTGCTGCTCAAAAAATAGGCAATGTCACTGGCGGGAATTGCCCAGTTTGGGAGCATCTCCATTGCCCTACGGGCGCAGTATTCCGCCGAATCAGCTTGCTCGAGGTTGTAGGTAAAGGCTTTACTCATCTGCCACCATGCTTGTGGGAGGTCAGGCTGAAATCGGAGGGCTTCCCGGAAAAGCCCCAAAGCCTTTTTGCCGCGTTCAATGTCCCTTTTGTTGTCGTATAGAATGAGGAGATAACCCTCGAAAAACAGCTTCCTTGCTTGCAATATGGGGTACATATAGTGCTGTTCGCCAAGAAGGCTTGCTGCTCGTTCTAGAAAGTAGGGATATGGTCGGAATTGGTCTGCCAACACTTTTTTTGAAACTGATTTTTTGATTCCATCCGATTTTAACCAGCCGTTCATCACCTGCTGCGCATCGTCCTGCAACGCCGCCGCATAGTTCCGCCGCATGGCATTGTGCAGCCTTTCCAATTTTGGCTCCGCAATGAGCCGTTCGTAATAAGCATCGGCGCAAGCCCCGGCAGGCTCTAAAAACACCTTGTCCTTCAACGCCTTTTTGAACATCAGGTATAGTTCCCGAACGGTCGTGTCCACCGTCGCCAGCACGTCCTCCTCGATGCCCCTCGAATCGGTGGGGCTGAAAATGGGCAGTTGCCCCGCCTTGTTTTTCTTCACCTGCGCCAGCATGTCCGGGAATACCACCGCCAGTTTTTCCGTGCGGTTGCCGACGGTCATCGGTACTTGGCTTTCAGGGGCGACCTCCGTGGTCACATGGTCGTCGAGGTAGCGCCCGATTTCCATCAGGTTCACCGAGGCATCGGCGTTGCCGTCGGCCATGCCGTACAGCCCGTCCACGAGGTGGAAGCTGAAAGCGCCCCTGCCGCCGCCCCACTGCTCGCCCTCGATGCTGTACTCGTTGGGCTGGCAGGAGAGTATCTTGATTTCGTTGGCAAACTGCTGCGCCAGGTTCTGGCTGGTGAGCTGTGAGCCGCCGATGGAGTTTCCCGCCAGCTTGCCGCTGCGACAGGCATCGGTGATGATGATGACCCTCGCCTTGTTCTCCATGCTCAGGGTCGAGACGACTTCTTTCAGAAAAAATATCGGATAAGCGCCCGAAACATAAGCCTGTGGCGGTGAGTCCCAACAGAGCAAAAACCCTTGCTGGCTGCGGGTCTTGGTCTCCACATCACCATGCCCGGAGAAGTAGATGATGGCCTGGTCCCCCTCCTTGCTTTCGTCCATCAGCCAGCCGAGTGCTGCGTCGAACTGGGCGGTGGTGGCTGCCGAATCCGTGAGCAGTTTCAGGTGGTCGCCATCCAGCGAGCCGCCCGCCGGAGAGCGCAGGAAGTTGGCGAACGCCTCGGCATCCCGGTCAGCGAAGCGCAGGTCGGTGATGTCCTTGTCCTGGTAGTCTGAGATGCCGACGACGACGGCACGGGTGGTGGTGCCGCCGAGGTCGATGGACTGGGCGATGGCAGAAATGCTCGTAAAAAGAAGGACAATCGCAAGCAGATTTTTCATGTTGATTTCGCTTTATTTCATTTGATGTTCATGATTCGAGCCTGCTCCGGCAGGTACTTTTTCACCATTTTTTTGAACCTGCCCGTGTCGCGAATGGCGTCGAGGTCGGGGTTGAAAAGGGTCGGGTATATCCAATTTGCAGGGCCGGGTTTCCAGCCCGCCTGCAAGGCTTTTTCCAGCCAATCGAGCGCGGTATCGCGGCGGTCGCAGGAGGCCAGGGCGCAAGCCGTCCAAAAACAGAAACCCGGCAGGTCGTCGGATTTCAGCCGCTCCGTTTCGATGAAGGTTTGGAAGGTGCCGTCCTTTGGCTCAGTTTGGAGCCGGGCGATGAGTTGAAAGTAAAATGCAGGATATAAAACCCAACTGGCTTTGATCTCCAACAGTTTTTGAAAAGCCTCCCTTGCTGTCCTTTCGTTTCCCTGCATCGAAAGGGTTTGGCCCAGCCGGAGCAGGGCTTGCGGGTTGGTCGTGTCCTTGTTGAGCCACTCACGGGCGACCAACAGCGCGGAGTCAAGTTGCCCCTGTTGTTGATAAAAAAAGGCCAAATGGTTGTTTGATTCATCATCTCCCAATTGAATGCCCCTTCGATAAAGCCCCGACACCGTCTCCAACTTCTTTTTCAAAAAATAGAGTCTGTACTGCGCCAGTTGGTTGTACCCCTCATAGTTCAAAGGTCTTAGTTCAATGAGTTTTATTGCAGCCTTTTCGGCTTCTTCGTATTGACCGAGGTCGCAATAGACCCCACCGAGGTTGCCATACAAATACAGGTATTTACCTTTGGAAATCTCCACGCCTTTCAACAGGGCGGCCTTTGCCTCTTCGTTTCTGCCGAGCCTCCACAGCGTGTTGCCGAGGTTGTTGAAATAGGTGACCGGCACCCGCCCCGGGTTTTGTCGCTCGTAATCCCGCATCCGGCGCACATATTCCCCTAGCCAGAAATTGTATTGCTTGTTGGTGGATTCACCAGCTATTAGCAAGTAGGAGGGCAAAAAAGTGCTGTCCAGTTCGATGGCTTTTTGGAGCAATTCATTCCCTTTGACAGTATCGTTCAGCCAATAATAAGTGATTCTACCGAGAAAATAGACCGACAAGACCCACTCCGGCGACAACGCGATGGCCTTTTCAAAGTTGGTGCGACACAATTCGGGCATTTGTTCCATCCGCTGCATCCCCCAATACTGCAAACAACCTTTTTCAAAATACACATACGCCGCCATCGAATCGAAGCTCAGCGCCGTGTCAAGGCAAGCGAGCTGGCGGTGCAGCAGTGAGTCCGCTGGGATGCTAGGGTGGTTCTCGGCCCGCAGGGTTTTGCTGCGGAAATAATACTCCCGTGCTTTCAGGAAGCGGTACATGTAATGCTTTTCGCCGAGCAGTTCCGCCGCCCGTGCGAGGTAGGCGGGCAGGTGGTCGTACCGCGAAACGGGCGAAAAAGCGTCGTCCACGATTTGCGGGTCGGTGGCCAGCATTTGGTTGATGACGACCTGCGCCTGGTTTTGCAGGGCGGCGGCGAGGTTGCGGGTCATCGCACCATGCAGTTTGGACATTTCCGGCTCATGGATGATGCGCAAGTAAAGGTCGTTTGCCGAGTTGCCGGACGAATCGAGCAAGTTCCCGTTTTCGAGTGCTGCCTCGAAGCGGTGGTAAAGCTCCCGCAGGGTGCTGTCCGTATTGGCAAGCAGGGCATCCTCCATGCCCCTCATCGAACCGGGCGAAAGGGCGGGCGGGGTCTGTTTGGCCTCCCGAAAAGCAGTGAGCGTGGGCGCATCAACATTGGCCAGCACCGTGCCCCGGCTGCCAATGGTCATCGGGATTTGGCTTTGCGGGGCCGCATCGGTGGGCACTTTGTCCTCAAGGTAGCGGCCCGTTTCGAGGAGGCTGACCGCGCCGTCGGCATTCGCATCCGCTGCTCCAATGAGGGCATTGAGCAAATGGAAGGAAAAACAGCCGCGCCCGCCGCCCCATTGATCGCCTTCAAGCGAGAACTCGTCGGGCTGGCAGGAGAGGATTTTGACCTCGTTGGAAAATTGCTGCGCCAGCGCGGAGGTCGTGGCCTTCGAGCCGCTGCGCGACGAACCGGCCAGTTTCCCGGCGTGGCAGGCATCGGAAACGATGAAGACCTGCACCCCGGCCTCCGAGAGCGTGGCGATGATGTCCTGCAAGTACGGCAGTGGCACGGTGCCGCCAGCCGGATAGACCTTCGGCGGCGCATCGTGGGCGAGCAGGTAGCCCCACTGGCTTTTGGTCACCTGTTCCACGTCGCCGTGGCCGGAGAACGAAATGATGGTGCGGTCGCCCGGCTTGCTGTCCTCGACGAGCCAGGTGAGGGCGGCGATGATGTTGCCAGCGTTGGCTTTTTCGTTGGTCAAAACCTGCAGGTGGTAGTTGTTCAGACTGCCCCCAGCGGGCGAGCGCAGGAAGTTAGCGAAGGCTTGGGCGTCCCGGTCGGCGAAGCGCAGGTCGGGGATGCCCACGTCCTTGTAGTCGGAGATGCCGACGACGACGGCACGGGTGGTGCTGCCGCCGAGGTTGATGGACTGGGCGTGGGTGCTTTCGGGAAGGCAAAAGGCGGTAAACAGGGCGATGAGGGCAAGGTGGTATTTCATTTTCGATGGGTTTTAGTCTTTGGTTTGGTCGGGCAGGTATTTCCTTATCAATGCTTTGTATTTCGGTGTTTGCCTGAGGTAGTAAAGGTCGTTGTTTACAAGGGAAATAAAAGTACTAGAACTACGAGGTTTCCAACCTTTTTTAAAAGCTTCTTCGAGGCACTGGAGGGCAAGGTCATTTTGGCCAATGACAGCCAAAGCGCAAGCGTTGAAAAAATACAACTCTAGTCGGTCACCGGCGGTCTGTCGTACCTGTTCGAGTATGGCCGGTATGCTGTCACCACTTTCCAAATGATAATTGACAATAATTTTGAAATACTGCTCCAATAGTTCATAAGTCCACTCACTATCTGTCTTTGGTAACGTGCAGACCAGTTCGAATTGTTCTTTTGCTGCTTCTTTCATGCCATTGGCTTTATAAATTTGACCCAAGCGCATTGCTCTTTGCCTTCCAGAATCGTCGAGGACTAATAAATACTTCTTGACCAAAGCCTCTGCACTATCCCATTGGTTATTGTGAAAATAAATAAAGCACAAATCCTCAACTGCCCATGTATTTCCTTCCCATTGTTCAATTACTTCTTTAAATAATGGAACCATCTCCTCAAAGGGCTTTTGTTGATAATAGAATTTGAATGTAACATACGATTCTTGCCAAAGCAGATTATGTGGTTCCAGTTCAATTGCTTTTTGCAAAGATTTTTCTGCATCCTCTATTTTACCAAGGTCAAGGTACAGTTGGTAAAATGTATAATATGGTCTTGAGTCTTTTGGGTCTGAAAATTCCGCAATTACAGTGTAAATCTTAATTGCTTCTTCATATCTTCCGAGGTGTTTAAGCGTTGAACCAAGTTCTTTATAGTATTGGATTGGCACCTTTCCGGGGTGCTCTTGTATGTACTTATTCAACTGGACAACATAGTCCTCCAATAAGCTTTTGGCTTCAGGTGTAAAAAAATTAATAGGGTGAATAAGCCAGTTATATGGAGGCAAAAATGATGGGTCAAGCATTATGCATTTTCGGAAATATTTCTTGCCTTCTCCCGTCTCATTTCCCAATGCAAACCCTTTGAAAAAATTAGCCAATAACCATTCTGGAGATAGTTGGATTGCTTGGTCTAAATGGGGCAATGCTTTTTTCCTGTTTTGATAATCTCTACAATACAATACCCCAATTTCAAAATGGAGATAGGCCGCTTCACTGTCAAAAGTTAGTGCCGTATCCAATTTTGCCAGTGCCATTTTTAACAGACTATCTGGTGCCAGTTTGGGATAGTTCTCCTTCCTGCAAGCCTTTGCCCTGAAATAATATTCCCTCGCCTTGATAACCCGATACATATAATGCCCTTCGCCCAGCAATTCCCCCGCCCGTTTCAATTGGGCAGGCAAGTGGTCATACTTTGAAACCGGGGAAAAAGCATCGTCCAAAATCTGTGGGTCAGTGCGCAGCACTTGGTTGATAATCTGCTGTGCATCGTCCTGAAGTGCAGCCGCATAATTCCGCCGCATGGTCGAGTGCAGCCGCCCCAGTTTTGGCTCCGCAATGAGGCGCTCGTAGTAGGCATTGGCGCATCCGCCAGAGGCGGAGGGTTCCCCGGCATTGGGAACAAGGAACACCTTGTCTTTAAGCGCTTTTTTAAACATCTGGTAAAGTTCTCGCACTGTAGTGTCCACCCCGGCCAGCACGTCGTCCTCCATGCCCCTCGACTCGATGGCAGAGAGCATTTTCATCTGGGTGGTCTTGCCGCTGCGCAGTTCGGCAAGCAGCTTGGCGTCCACGCTTGCCAGCCGCTCGTTTGGGTCGCCTACCACCTTGGGGTTCTGGCTCACTGGGGCCACTTCGGCCGCTACGTGGTCTTCGAGGTAGCGGCCCACTTCCTTGAGGTTCACTGACAGGTCTTTGTTGGCGTCGGCCATGCCGTAGAGGGCGTCAATGAGGTTGAAGCTGAAAGCGCCCCTTCCGCCGCCCCACTGCTCGCCCTCGATGCTGTACTCGTTGGGCTGGCAGGAGAGTATCTTGATTTCGTTGGCGAACTGTTTGGCGAGGTTGGCGGCCGTGGCCTGCGCCCCGCCCACCGACTGCCCGGCCAGCGTGCCGGAGCGGCAGGCATCGGTGATGACCACCACCTTCGCCTTGTTCTGGATGGACAGGGTGGAAACGATTTCCTGCACATCCCGCAGGTTGAATGCCCCGCCTGCCATGTACACCCTCGATGGTGCATCCCAGCAGAGCAGGAAGCCCGGTTGGGTCAATGTCTTCTTCTCCACGTCGCCGTGGCCGGAAAAATAGATGACGGCCTGGTCGCCTTCTTTGGTGACCTCCATCAGCCAGTCAAGGGCGATGGCGAACTGTGCCATAGTCGCCTGGCTGTCAATTAATACTTTCAGGTGGTCGCCATCCAGCGAGCCACCCGCCGGCGAGCGCAGGAAGTTGGCGAAGGCTTCGGCGTCCCGGTCGGCGAAGCGGAGATCGGGGATGCCGGGGTCCTGGTAGTCGGAGATGCCGATGACGACGGCACGGGTAGTGGCGCCATCAATATCAATGACTTGAGCGGGAAGGGTGGAGCTGGCAAGTAGTAGAAAAGCCAGCATATTGAGAGTTATTTTCATGGCTGAGACTTTTTTGAATTTTCGAATACGGGTTTATCAAATTAGCGCTCCTCCCAACCTGGCGGGAAGCTTTTTAGCATCAGTGCTTTGAAGCGCTCTGTCTTCTTGGTTTCTGAAAAAAGGGGCTCGTCCGTTACCAGTTCGGGCGTGGGCAACCAATGGTTGAGCGATTTTTCCAGCCAATCGAGGCTCTCGTTATCGTCGCCTTTTTGCTCAAGCAAAATTGCCATGCCCAGGTAACCCCGCCACGAGTTCGGTTCTTCTTCCAGCAGTTTTTGAAATTGCCCGGTGGCTTCCGGGTATCGTTTTTGGCGGAGGAGGAAGCGTCCGTAGTCGAGACGGAGAGATTCCACCACGCCACTTATTTGAATATTCAACGCATGATTTTTGGATAAATCCGTCCGTAAGCCAAGCTGAAAAAGGCTGTCTGCGAGCCGGGCATCTCCTTGCATTTCGGCAATGATGCCCTCGTAGTGGATTTGCCAAACCCAATAAGCAGGGTGGTCTGGACAGGTCTTAATTACTTTTTGCAGCAAAGCACGACCTTCTGAATAATTGCCTTCCCTTACTTGCCAGATACCGAGCGCAAGCTGGGATTTAGCTTTATGCCACCTGTTCGTTTCGATTTTCGGCGCTTTTTCCGCAAGTTCAGCGGCAAGTTCAAATTGCTCATTGCAAATCAATCCCATCAACAAATACCTGAAAAACGATCCTCTGGCGTCAGGCGTCGCTGAAGGATGGCTGAAAATGGAATCTGCCAGTGCCTTGGCCTGTTGTTGCCGGCGGGTTTTGGCAAGCAACGCGATTAAATATTCACTGGCATCATTGTTTGGGCTTGGCTCGAGGGTGAGCGATTGGACGAGATATTTTTCTGCACGCTCATATTCTTTTCGCATCAGGCAGGTAGCGCCTGCATTGGTGTAAGCATTGAAAATATCCGGCTTTTCCCGAATCATCTTATCCGACAAAGCCAAGGATGCTTCTGTCTTGCCCTGCCATTGGTACAGCCACGAAAGCCGTTCCTGCGCTACGTAAGAATTTGGCTTGATGCTCAATGCCCTGTTCATCCAAAATTCCGACATGCCAGGCTCATAGGTCAATTCCAGGCAAGGCAAAAGCCAGTGCGGCGAACGCTCGGTAGCTAATTTGAGCCGATGGATTACAGAGTCGAAAGTTCCCGGATTCCCGTCATAAAAAAACGTGAGTGCATAGGCGTATTCGAGATAACCCGATGTACTGTCGAGTGCAATTGCTTCGTGCAATTTTTGCTGCGCAATCGGGCGTATGGAATCCTGAAAAGCGAGGGTGACACTTGCAGCGCCCAAAGTTTGGGTGAGGTTGTAGCTTTCGAAGTAAAGTTCTTTTGCCCGCAGGGTGGGGTACATGTAGTGATTTTCGCCGAGCAGTTCGATGGTGCGGTGGAGGTAGCGCGGGTATTCGGTGTATTTCGAGGGGTTGTAGATAAAGTGGTTGGTCTCGTAGGGGTCGTCGGCAAGGAGGGCGTTGAGGGCCTGCTGCACCTCGTCCTGCAAGGCAACGGCAAGGTTGCGTCGCATCAGGCCGTACAAAGGCTTCATGGCTGGGTTTTCAAGGAGTTTTTTGTAAAAAAAATCGGCGGATGAATTGCCATCCAGCAGGTTTCCGGCGGCCAGTGCGGCCTCAAAATTTTGAAAAAGCACCTGCGTCGCCGAATCGGCGGCCAAATAACCATCGGCCAATCCCTTACTGCCTGTACCAGCGATAAACTGCGGCTCCCCTTTTTTCCGCTTCAAAATATCGGCCAGCGCGGCGGCATCCACCTGTGCCAGCACAGCATTCCGGTCGCCGACGGTTAGGGGAGTTTGCGAGTGCGGTGCGGTTTCGTTGGACACTTTGTCTTCCAGATAGCGGTCTATTTCCCGCAGGGCAATGGCACCATCCGCATTTTGGTCGGCCAGGCCGGTGAGGCCGTCGAGCAGGTGGTAAGAAAAAACGCCCCGCCCGTTGCCCCATTGCTGCCCTTCCAAGCTGAATTCGTTCGGCTGACAGGACATGATTTTCACCTCGTTGGCAAACTGTTGCGAGAGCGCTTGGGCCGTTGCCTGCGTACCGCCAATGCTGCTCCCCGCCAGTTTTCCGGCATGGCAGGCATCGGTCACGACGGTCACGTGCACCTTTTTGTCGATCGAAAGCGTGGAAATGATGTCCTGCAAATAGATAATCGAATACGCCCCAGCCTTGTAGTTGGTCGGGGGCGAATCCCAGGCGAGCAGGAACCCGAACTGGCCCCGGGTTTTGGTCTCCACATCACCGTGCCCAGAAAAATAGATGACGACCCGATCGCCCTCGCTGCATACTTCGATGAGCCAATCGAGCGAGGCAGAGAGGCGGGCGTTGGTGGCTTTTTCGTTGGTCAATAGCACGATGTTTCCCGCCGAGATACCGCCGCCCGCTGGGGATTTCAGCCACTCTGCGAACGCCTCGGCATCCCGGTCAGCAAATTGCAGATCGGGGATGCCAACGTCCTGGTAGTCGGAGATGCCGATGACGACGGCACGGGTGGTGGTGCCGCTGATGTCGATGGACTGAGCGGAGGTCCCTACGGGATGAAAAAGGCCCGTGAGCAGGGAAAAGGCGCAAAAGAATTTTTCCATGGCATAGCGTTTTTTACATCATGGTCCAGTACGCTCAAAGCGACCGCCCCACAGCATGAAAGGTAAAAAAAATTG
>JANPLH010000301.1:0-22050 GCA_031426435.1 Saprospiraceae bacterium
GAGCATCGCCGTCGGCCATGCCTTCTATGCCATTTCCTGCAAGGGTGGTCACTTCGCCAAGGGCTGTCACTTTTCGTATTTTGTGGTTCCATTCATCGGCAACGATGATGTTGCCGTCATTGTCTAGTGTTAGGCCATAGGGCCGCCAGAACTCAGCAGTGTTGCCGGTTCCATCGGCATCGCCGGGCACGTAGGGGGTGCCCGCCAAGGTGGTCACATTGCCCAGTTTGTTGACTTTTCGGATGATATGGGTCAAATGGTCAGCCACGTAGATATTCCCCTCTGCATCTACCTCGATGCCCGTTGGGTTGCCGAAGGTAGAGGAAAGGCCAGCACCATTGCTCGTGCCAAAATTGCCAGAGCCGGCAACGGTCGTCACGGTGCCGTCGAGCGTCACTTTTCGAATCTTGTTGTTCTTGGTGTCGGCCACGTAAACCACCCCATCAGGTGTGGCACAGATGCCCCAAGGCTCGTTGAAGCGGGCAGCACTGCCCATGGCATCGGTTCCGCCGGATTCTCCAGCCTTGCCTGCCAAGGTCGTGACCATGCCCGTGTTGGAATCAAATAAGCGGATGGTATGGTTGTTCCTGTCGGCGATGAAAATGCGGCCAAGCGAATCGGCGGCGATGCCATGTGGGATGAAGAACCGGGCGCTGAGTGCCGCCCCATCACTGCTGCCGGGCGTCTCCACTACGCCAGCCACAGTAGATACCCACTGCGCCTTGGCCACTACAAGGCACGACAATAAGGTAAGTGTGATGACGATACGCTTCATTTCGCTTTTATGCTTTGCTCATATATAAGAGAATTATGCGCCATTTCATAAATTAATGATTATCAATTAGTTACACTACTTTCAATATATAGGTTTTCCAATTTTGGGAATGGTTTTATTGATTTGGGAATGAGTTAACAATTTCATTCCCATATTTTCCCTTGCTGGAAATTGTCATTCACGCTGGGTCACAAGGCTCCTAAATCCTGGCTTACCACGCATACTTGCCAATGCCAATAAAAACAGCTTATTTTTCCCGCTCATACTCCATATTTCCAAAAACGGGAACGATTATTACAAAAATAATTTCCCAAATCATTGTAATTCAATGCTTTGCGTTTTGGCATTTTTCAGGCTTAGGGTTCAGTGCATTTAAAACTAAACTATGAATTACAGCAAGCCCACCCTGGGTATCGTAGGGACTGTGGGTGTACCGGCCAAGTATGGCGGATTTGAAACACTTGCAGCGCAATTAGCACTCAACCTTAAAAGCGAATACCAGACAACGGTATATTGCAGTGCAAGAAATTATGAAAAACATGAGCGTGTAAAAGAGTGGAAGGGAATTCGACTCGTTTACTTGCCTATGAGCGCCAATGGGGCGCAAAGCATCATATACGACATCATTTCCATGGTACATGCCCTATTTTTCATGGACGTGATACTGGTGCTTGGCGTTTCTGGCTGTCTTTTCCTGCCTATTTTAAAATTTCTTGCGCCACGAAAACAAGTAGTGGTCAATGTGGACGGACTCGAATGGCGAAGGGACAAATGGAAGGGCTTTGCGAAACGATTCCTGCGTTTCAGCGAGGGCGTGGCCGTGCGTTTCGCCGACGAGGTAGTGACCGACAATGCCGCCATACAGCAGTATGTCCGGGAAATCTACGGCATACAGAGTCGACTCATTGAGTACGGTGCCGACCATGTGGAAAGCTTCGAAGTACAAGAAACTTCTTTTAAAAAATACCCCTTTCTTGCTGGCGATTATGCTTTCAAAGTCTGCCGCATAGAGCCGGAAAACAACATCCACCTCGTTTTGGAGGCATTTGCCCGCTATGATAAAATGCCGCTCGTATTGGTGGGCAATTGGGAACACAGCGATTATGGCCATGACCTGCGTCAGCTTTACCGCCAATACAAAAACCTATTCTTGCTCGACCCCATTTACGAGCACAACGAATTGAACATGCTGCGCTCCAACTGTACCCTTTACGTGCATGGCCACAGCGCTGGTGGCACCAACCCCTCGCTCGTAGAGGCGATGTACCTTGGGCTGCCTGTGCTTTCGTTCGGCGTGATTTACAACCGCATTACGACTCAGGAGCGGGCACTTTATTTCCAAACTGTGGAGGATATCATTTCGGTGCTCCGCAATTTGCCCAGCATCAACCTTTCACAAATTGCTTACGAACTGAAATGGATTGCTGACATGCGTTACACATGGTCCACCATTTCGAAGAAATATACCCTCGCATTCAAAGGCATCGAAAGGGAAGCTACGGCGCCTGTTTTCGAAGCTGAAATATCGGTGTCATACAAGAATGCGGCTTGACGTAAGGGGTTAAGAAGGTTTAGCTAGTTGAGTATAGCTAGAGACAATTAAACCTACTAAACCATCTAACCCTTCTAAACCACACAAGCAACTACGATTCACTCACACATTATTCATGGAAACAACCATTTACCTGGCTTTTGCCGCAGCTGCATGTATCATGTCGCTTGGCATCATGCCTGTCATCATCCACTTGGCCAAGAAGCGTGGAATATTCGAGGAAAACGACGACCGAAAAACCCATACCGAAAAGGTCAGCAGCTTTGGCGGCATAGGCATCATGGTAGCGTTTACAGTACCAATCCTCTTGCTGATTTATTCCGGGACGAACAGCCCAGTAGCAGCTTTTGGCCTCGCCATCCCGCTGTTTGCCATCAGTCTCCTCGACGATGTTTTTGGATTAAGGGTGGCGCTCCGTTTCGCTGTACATGCCGCCATCGGCCTGACGTTGTACCAAATGGGCTTCACGGTCATCGAGCTGAAAGGGCTACCGCTGCTGAATGCTGGAGCGACGGTTGTTTTCACCATCTTGCTAATTAATGCGTACAACCTAATTGACGGCATCAATGGCCTTTCCGGGGGGCTTGGTGTCATTGGTTGCTTTGTATTTGGCACCGTGCTTTCCATCCGAGGGGAGCACGACATGGCGCTAGCCTGCTTCTCCTTCGCAGGCGCATTACTGGGCTACCTCAGTTATAATTTTGGGAAAAAAGCCCTGATTTTCATGGGCGATAATGGCTCCACAGTGCTGGGTTTCCTGACGGCTGTGATGGCAATGGCCATCCTGCGTGGAGAAGAGGCAGGCGATTCTGGCACCAACCTGGCGCTGGTACTGGCCGTGATTTCAGTGCCATCAGTGGATTTGTTCAAGGTTGCCATCATGCGAGCCTACCGAAGCAAATCGCCGTTCAGTCCTGACCGTTCGCATATCCACCACCTTTTTACTGACAATTTGCTCTCGCATCCTACCGCCTGCCTGTTGCTCTTCGGTTGGACCTTGGTCATGGTTGGTTTGGCTTTTGTCCTTCCTGGCGCCTATGCTTTTAAGGTTTTGATTGTCATTACCGTGGTGCCTTATCTATTGGCAAGGGCATTGCGCAGCACCAACAACTTGATTGATTCACAGCGGAAAGGAGGAAATTGGAAATTGGAAAGTAGAAATTGGAAATTGGATTAGTCATCAATTTCCAATTTCCCTATTTCTAATACCCCATTGCCATCCGCTGCCCTTTCCCACCTTCTGATAGCATCCTGTATATCGTGGATTTGCCGATGTCGAGCTTCTTGGCTACGAGCAGCACATCGTTGTTGTATTTTTCCAGAAAATGGTTGATGATGCGGTTCTTGTATTCTTCCAATGTTAGCGTCTCATTAAGAAAGGCCGACTCCCGGCGCACGCTGTTGAAGCGGATATCGTCCGCTTTCACTACGCCATTGCTGGCCATGACGGCGGCCAGTTCCATTTGCGCCCTGAGTTCCCGCACATTGCCTGGAAATGAATAGGCCAACAGCTTGGACTTGGCTTCCTTGGAAAGCTCCATGTTGCCGAGGCCATTGGCTTTGGCGAAGCTAACAAGGAAATGCTCGGCCAGCAGCGGTATATCGCTGGAACGGTCACGCAGCGGCGGCATGGAGACGTTGAGGCCGAGCAAACGGTAGTAGAGGTCCTCCCGAAAATTGCCCCGCTGCACCTCATCTGCAAGGCTGCGGTTGGTGGCCGTGATTACCCTCGCATCAAAAGGAATGGGGCTATCGCCTCCCACCCGCATAAGTTCCCGCTCTTGAAGCACCCGCAACAATTTGGCCTGCATGCTCATGTCCATCTCGCCGATTTCATCGAGGAAAAGGGTGCCACCATCGGCCATTTCAAACTGGCCCTTCTTGCGAGCCATCGCCCCTGTGAATGCTCCCTTTTCATAGCCAAAAAGCTCGCTTTCGAGCAGTTCCTTCGGAATGGCACTCATGTTCACGGCAATGAAAGGGCCATTTTTACGGGTAGAGTTCTGGTGGATTGACTTGGCTACGAGTTCCTTTCCAGTGCCAGTTTCACCCACTATGGATACGGTTATGTTCGTTGCAGAGGCCTTTTCCATCAACTGGAAAATCTCGTTCATGGGCTGGCTATTGCCCAAAATGGCATTGTTGAAAACGGGTTTGACTGCCGTTGGCAATGGTTGGTTTTGCGCTGCTTCTGCCCGCTCGTGGATTTCGCTCTTGATGCTGTTTAGCGCATAGAGCAAGCGCTCCTTGGCCTCAGTGTCCTTGGTGATATAGTCCGATGCGCCCATTTTAAGCATCCGAACAGCGGTTGGCACGTCAATCTGGCCAGAAAGGATGATGACGAACGTCTGAGGACTAAGTTGCTTGATTTTGCGCAGCACCTCCTCACCGTCCATGTCTGGCAGGGAGAAATCGAGGGAAATGATATCCGGCTTTTCGTCAAGGTGTTGGAGCAGCGACATGGCTGTGTTGAAGACGGTCACCTCATGGTCAGGATTGATGCCCATCACATATTTCACAAGGCGCTGGTAGATGGGGTCGTCTTCGAGAATGAAGATACGGGTAGTTCGCTTTTTTACTTTCATGAGTGAGTGCAAAACGGAGGGATGGGTACCAGATGGAAGGGTATTATTGGCTTTGCAAATTGCATTCCCATTTTTGGATTTTTATTCCAAAGTATGGAAAAGAGTATTTTCGACAAGGCGCTAACTATTTGACTATCAATTATTTAACATAAAGGCATTATAATAGACAATATAGGAAAAATACATTTTCACTCGCCATGAATAGTGACCGCATTGTGTTCATACAGGAGCTATTTCGATTTTTGTCAACTATCGAATACTGCTGGCTAAAAGCCACCCACTCCCGACCAGAGGACACGCCATTACATTCCGATATTGATATTTTTATCCGTGAAAAAGATTTGCCCGCCGTGCTGTTATTTGTTGCGAAGCACGGGGCAGTCATTGCCTGCAAGATGCGTAAAAAGGGGGAAGCCAACTTTCTCGAAATCACCTTTCATGACTGCTCGAACCTTAAGCTTGACCTGCTTACGGCACTGGTACGGAAGCAGTACTGCTACCTTTCCGAAGCCTATATTTTAGCAAACCGAATTTGGGAAAATGGCGTGGCCACCTACACGCCAGCCGTGCTGCTCGAACATGCCATGCTGTTCAATTACTTGAACAATGCAGGCCTCTCCGTGAAATATCTCAAGCATTTTGAGGCAATGCCAAGTACGGAGCAAGTCCGATTGGTGGCTTTCATCAACGGCAAGTATGGCATCAGCTTCCGCAATATCCGGCAGATGGGCCATTTCTTGGTCAGCGGGCAAAACAAAATGGAGGAATACCTAAAATGCCAACAGGAAAACACCTTATCCGCTCGATTCCAACGGTATATGCGGCAGCTCCAACAGCATTTTTTGAACAAACCAAACCAGACAACACCACGCATCATCACCTTCACCGGCGTGGACGGCGCTGGCAAAACCACCCTCCTCAACGACCTGAAAACCGTGCTTTCCGATAGGCTTCAACAACGGGTCGTCGTGCTGCGGCATAGGCCGTCGGTGCTGCCGATACTGAGCGCCTACAAGCACGGAAAGCAGGCCGCAGAAGCGAAATCCGCCGCCACACTGCCCCGCCAGGGCAACAACGCCAACACTTTTGGCTCGCTGCTCCGCTTTGGCTACTACTTCGCTGATTACCTTTTTGGGCAAATCTATGTCTGGTTGCGCTACACGCTGCCCGGCACCACGGTCATCTACGACCGCTATTATTTCGACTTCATCGTGGATGCCAAGCGCTCCAATATCTCGCTCGGCGAGGCGATGCCTAAATGGCTCTACCGCTTCGTGGCAAAGCCTGACCTCAATATCTTCCTGTACGCAGCGCCCGAAATCATTCGCCAGCGGAAGCAGGAACTGCCACCAGAAGACATCCGGCGAATGACAGGCCACTACCGGGCACTTTTCCTGGAACTGCAAGGGCAGTACAGTGGGCAATACCGTTGCATTGAAAACCATGACCGCTCAGAAACCTTGGACACCATCTTGGAGCATTATTTCTCAGGCAAAACCCCATCCACCCTAAGCCCCATCCGCCGTCTGCCGTTAACCGTCCACCGTCCACCACTTTAGAACCATGTTAAAGGCGCTTTTGGCACATATCATCCGTCGGAAAAACCCGGTCTTTCACTTCGATGAGGCCGTGACGCCGTTCGTATTGCAGGAGCTGATGCTGCAAAAACTGGGTGCATGGCTTCGGGGCCAGCGGCTGTTGTTGCGGGGCCGACGGCCATCCGGTTTGTTTTTGGGTAAAAACGTGCGGCTCTACAACTTGCCCAATATACGCTTCGGCAACTGGGTGCAATTGGAGGATTTCGTGCATGTTTCCGCACTTGGCAAGCAGCCTATTTCCTTCGGGAACAACTCGAAAATTGGCGCATTTGGGCGCATTATCACCTCTACCACCTTGAACGGCATCGGCTCGTATATCCGCATCGGCAACAACGTCGGCATTGGCGAGTTTGCCTACCTCGGCGGCGCTGGCGGCCTCGACATCGGCGACGACTGCATCATCGGGCAGTACTTCAGTTGTCATCCCGAAAACCATGTCTTCGCTGACCCAAAGCAGCTCATCCGCCTGCAAGCCACCACCCGGCAGGGCATCCATATCGGCAGCAATTGCTGGATAGGTGCCAAAGTCACCATCCTCGACGGGGTGTGCATCGGCGACAACTGCGTGATAGCGGCTGGGGCCGTTGTCACTCGTTCCATGCCCGCCCATTCGGTCATCGGGGGAGTGCCAGCGAAGGTGATTAAATCTACACTTGACTTTAATCCTAAAACACAGCTTTTAAAACAAATGACTATATAGTTATTTAAAAATCAGCTGATTATTTTTATTTTAATCAAAATAATAAACCACACAAACTAAACACAATCAACGACTTATGGCTTATTTTTTGAAACACATAAGGCACATAAGAACACATAGTTTGAATGATTTTTTTTTCAAAAAACATTTATCAAATCACCGCTTATACTTCCTTATGTGCCTTATGTTTTTCGTTAAAAAAAACAATTCTTATTTCCCCATATAAACCCCTATGAAAAAAACCGTCCTCATCACTGCTTATGCCGTCAACCCACAAAAAGGCTCGGAAGACGGCATCGGCTGGAACATCATCCGGCACCTGGCCATCCATGCCGATGTGCTGGCCATCACCCGGCACAACAACCGGACGGACATCGAGCAGCACCTTGCGCAGCACCCGCTGGCCACAGGCGAAAACCTCCGGTTTGAATACTACGACCTGCCCCCTTGGGCGGCTTTCTGGAAGCGGGGCGGACGGGGCGCTCTGCTCTACCACTACCTCTGGCACCTCGGCGTGGCCTTCTTCATTTTACGTAAAAAATGGCGCTACGACCTCGCTCACCACCTCAATTTCAACAGTGACTGGTCGCCGTCGTTCCTCTGGCTGCTGGGCAAGCCCTTTATCTGGGGGCCGGTAGGTCACCACCCGAAAATCCCACGGGAATTCATTCTGCCATTCGGCAAAAAAGCGTGGTTGGCCGACCCCCTGCGCTGGTGGGTGAAATGCTTTTTTTGGAATTTCGACCCCTTCCTTTTCATTACCAAACGCACGGCGAGCAAGGTCATCGGCCTGAATTCGAGCGTGGCAAAAGTGCTGCGGCTACCTCCCGAAAAGGTGGTGACACTACCTGCCATCGCATCGGAACTCCCTGAAAGTCAGCAAATTGCATCGGACAAATTCAAGGTGCTGTCCATCGGCCGCTTCGTGCCACTCAAGGGCTTCGACGTGACCGTTCGGGCCTTCGCCCTATTTTACCAGCAACAAAATATTACGCAGCAAAGTCGCTTGGAACTGGTGCTTATCGGCAAGGGGCCGGAGCGCAACCGCCTGCAATCCATCGCCGAAACATGTGGCTTGCCAGCAGAAGCAGTTCGCTTTGTGGACTGGGTGGAGCGGGCCGAACTGCCCCGGTTTTTCGCCTCGTCCAAGGCATTCCTTTTCCCCTCGCACGAGGGCGGCGGCATGGTGGTGGCCGAGGCTATGGGCTTTGGGTTGCCCGTGCTTTGCTTCGACAACGAAGGCCCCGGCGAAAACGTGGACGAAACCTGCGGCGTGAAAGTCGCCTACTCGCTGGGCTATGATGGGGCGGTGTCGGCCTTTGCGGCAGCACTCAACCAGATGCTCCACGACGAGGATTTTCAACGAAAACTGTCGGAAGGTGCCCGCCGCTATTTTGCCAAAAATTTCAGTTGGGAGAAAAAAGCGGAGCGAATAGCGGGGGTGTATGAGCAGACCTCACCCCCGGCCCCTCTTCCGCCATGCGGGACAGGCACTGCGAGGAGAGGGGCCGGGGGTGAGGTAAATTCAACACTAATGAAAAAGATAATTTTCGTCCATTTATTGAATGATTACAGCGGAAGCCCGTTGGTTTTGTCCACGGCCATCCGCTGTTTTGTGGAGGAAGGGCTGGAAGTGGAAGTCGTGACTTGCAGCGGCGGCGAGGGCTTTCTGAGCAGGTTAAAAGGGGTGCGTTACCGCTTTTTCAACTACCGTTTTCATGAAAACAAACTGAAACGGACGCTGGCATTGCTGCGCAGCCAAGTCGCCATTTTTTTCAAAATGTTGGCGAATGCCAAAGGTGATACGGTCGTCTATGTGAACACGTTGCTGCCCTTCGGTGCAGCTTTGGCAGGTCGTTTGCTCCGCAAAAAAGTGGTGTACCACCTACACGAAACGACGGTGAACCCGCCGTTTTTAAAGGCTTTTTTGAAAAAAATGGCCAGCGTTTGCGCTTCAGAAGCCATCTATGTTTCCCATTTTTTGATGGAACAAGAGCCACTGCCCGGCGTGCCTTCGAGGGTGATATACAACTGTCTGCCACAGGATTTCGTAAAAAAGGCCGAGGCGCATTTATCCACTAAACCCTCTAAAACAGGGCCATTCACCGTGCTGATGCTTTGCTCGCTCAAGGCGTACAAGGGCGTGGGCGAGTACCTGCGCCTGGCCGAGCGGCTGCCCGACCTGCGCTTTGTGCTGGTGCTTAACACCTCCTACGCAAGCATCCAACGCCATTTCGAGGGGCAGCAGTTTCCGGATAACCTGGTGGTCTTCCCGGCACAAAACGACGTGCATTTCTTCTACCGGGAAGCGCATTTGGTGGTCAACCTCTCCCACCCGGAGCAATGGGTGGAGACCTTCGGCATGACCCTCTTGGAGGCCATGAGCTACGGCCTGCCCGTCATCGCTCCGCCCGTGGGTGGCCCAGTGGAACTGGTGCAGGACGGCTTCAACGGCTACCGGGTGGACCAACGAAACCTCTCCCTGCTATCGGAGCGGGTGCTGCAAATTCTTGAAAAATCGGATGCTTACCAACGGCTGTCGGCCAATGCAAGGGCGTTCGCCGGGCAGTTCAGCGAGCAGCGGTTTGGGGGAGAATTGGTGAGTGCGCTGCATTGAACCAACAGCCCCCGCACCTGTTTCTGGAGGATGAAAACCTACCGACCCATCTCCTGCGATTTCCATTCTGAATTGGAATTGTTCGCCATGCGGCAACAGCCCATCGAAATCACCTACCGCACTGTTGACGACCCCAATGGGGCGAGCCCCACGGGGGCAAGCGGCAACGAAATCACCATTTGCGAAGCAATCAAAGACCTTTACACCCGCAACGGCGAGGAATTTTTACTTTTGCCGGACGGCAGCGAAATCCGCCTCGACCAATTGGTGAGCGTGGGCGGAAAGGTGCTGGCGAGTTATTGCTGAGTTTGAATTGTTTGAGTGGTCCGATGGGTTTGATTTGCCCCATACAACTCAAACACCTCGAACTCCCCGAACTCCTCAAACAGGGAAAATGTCCTACATCAAAGAACTTATGCGCAGCATCCCGCAGGTCGGCAAGGTCGAGTGGGTGAGCGTGCGCCCAGCGGCGAAGGCCGAAGTGGAAGAACGCCAAGAAGTGGAAGCGGTGGTCGGGAAGGGCCTCGCTGGCGACCACTACAAGGGCAGCAGCGGCAATCGGGAGGTGACGCTCATTCAGGCCGAACACCTGGCCGCAGTGGCCTATATGCTCAAAACCGACTTGATAGACCCCACCCTCACCCGCCGCAACATCGTGGTGAGCGGCGTAAACCTGCTCGCTTTTGAAGACCAGCAGTTCCAAATCGGGGAGGCAGTGCTCGAAATGACCGGCCTATGCCACCCCTGCAACCGCATGGAGGAAAACCTCGGCGAGGGCGGCTACAACGCCATGCGAGGACATAGCGGCATCACCTGCAAAGTGGTGAAGGGCGGGAAGATTCGGGTGGGGGATAAGGTGCTACTGGTTTGATATTGCGATATTGGAAAATTGGGAAATTGGGAAATTCAGCCATCAAACAATTCTGGATAAAATGGGCCAACTGGGAATACTGGCCGATTTGGGCAGCCAACCTCCCGTTGGGCATGCTCATGCTTTGGTATGCCCTGCGGGCAAGGCGGCTTTTCTTTTTCAGCGCTGTGAACCCCGCCATCGAGACGGGTGGGATGTGGGGAGAGTCCAAGTTCAACATCCTGCGTCGAATGCCGGAGAGCCACGTGCCTCCGACCATTTTTGTAAAACAAGGCACTGATTTCCAACAGATTATAAAGCGGATGCGAGACGTAGGGCTACATGTTTGGCCCGTCATCGCCAAGCCGGATGTGGGCGAGCGGGGCCTACTCGTCACCAAAATCAAGGACGAGGCGCAGCTACGGGATTACTTATCAAAAAAACCGATAGACATCCTCATACAAGGCTTCGTGGAATTGCCGTTGGAACTTGCCGTGCTTTGCCACCGAATGCCCGATAGCCGAAAGGCCACCGTCACCTCCATTTGCATCAAGGAAACACTCAAGGTCACTGGCAATGGGCAATCGACTATCCGACAGCTGATGGGGCAGTCCGAACGGGCCAGCCTGCAGCTCGCCCGCTTTGAGGTGGAGCAGCCGGAACTACTGGCGCAAGTGCCCGCCCCAGATCATACCCTGGAACTGGAACCCATCGGCAACCATTGCCGGGGCACCATGTTCCTTAATGGCAATCAATATATTGACCCGGCACTAACGCAGGCCTTTGAGTCGGTGCTGTTGGAAATGAACGGTATCCACTATGGCCGCTTTGACATGAAATGCCAGAGCATCGAGCATTTGCGCAGCACGGGCGAGTTCAAGGCGGTGGAGTTCAACGGCATCGGGGCGGAACCAGCGCATATCTATGACCCGCAGTACCCGGTCTGGAAGAAGTACCGGGACATTTACCAGCATTGGAAAGTGATTTACCAGATTTATAAAATACAGGCTGCCAATGGCGTGGAAGCCATGACGGTGAAAGAAGGCATTGAGCGGCTGCGTGTTTATCAAGCGTATAAGCGGAAATTGGGAAATTAGAAATTAGGAAATTGGCCTCTACCAATTCCTCAATTCAACCAATTTCCCAATTCAACCAATTCCATTTATGACCTTAGTTACCCATTTCCTCATCGCCTTCGGCCTCAGTTTCATTGGCTCATTGCCCTTCGGCATGATAAACATGACCGTGGCGCACACGGCTATCCGAAAAGGCATGCAAGCTGCCATCATCACGGCCTTGGGAGCGGCACTCGTGGAATTGATTCAGGTGTTCATCGCCTTGAAGTTCACTTGGCTGTTCAATGAAAACCCCAATGTGGAAAGGGCTTTTCAAATCATTGCCACCGTCGTTTTCTTCGCAGGAGGCATTTTTTTCTTCTTCTTCGCAAAATCAAAACCCAATGTTGATGAAACTGAAGTGAAGCCCAGCAAACGGGGCGACTTTTTGCGGGGCCTCGGCATCAGTTCGCTAAACCTAATGGTCATTCCGTACTGGATTTTCTACGCCACGCTGCTTACCACGAATGGCATTTTGATAAAGGACAACCCGCATGTCGCCATATTTTCATTCGGTACCATGTGCGGCACCTTCACGCTGTTGGTATGCTATGCCCTGCTCGGAGCGAAGATTTTGAGCAAATCGGAGCAGATTACAAGGTGGGTCAACAAGTTTATCGGCTTGCTGCTGGTGGGGTTTGGGGTGTTTCAATTGCTGAAAATATTTGAAATTGTTTGATTGCTGGATTGTTGGATTGTTATCGTGACACATAAAACAATCGAACAATCCAGCAATCAAACAATCAAGCAATTTCATCAATTAACAGAACCGCTCATACGCCATCTTCAAGTTGTCGGCGATGATTTGGGCGCTGCGGCCTTCGATGTGGTGGCGCTCCAGAAAATGTACCAAGCGGCCATCCTTGAAAAGCGCAATGGCAGGGGAAGACGGCGGGTAAGGCAGCATGTACTCCCTTGCTTTATCAACGGCAGCTTTGTCCACGCCAGCGAAGACGGTCACGAGCTTGTCCGGGCGCTTATCGCCAGACAGCGAGTAGGCCACCCCTGGGCGGGCATTGGCGGCGGCACAGCCGCAAACAGAGTTGACCACCACAAGGGTTGTGCCTTCCTGAGCGTCAAGCACTTGGTCAACCGCGTCGGAGGAAGTCAGGCTCTCGAAGCCGATATTGTTGAGTTCAGCGGCCATTGGCGCTGTAAGTTCTATTGGATACATAGTTTTTAAATTTTGAACTGTGAATGGTGAACTGTGAACGGGGGCCATCAAACCCAAACCGATAGGAAACAAGGCAACAGGCGATTTGGTTGAACCATGTCTATCGTCTAATATCTCCTATCTAAAGTCTTATCCATTCTGCTTCGCAAAATCCCGCATCACATCTACGAGCACCTGCACGCTCTCTTGCGGCATGGCGTTGTAGATGCTCGCCCGGAAGCCGCCGACCGAGCGGTGACCCTTGATGCCGTCAATGCCAGCGGCCTTGGTCGCTTTCATGAAAGGTTCCTCGTGTTCAGGATTTGTAGGCAAAAAGCAGACGTTCATCAGCGAACGGTCTTCGGTGGCCACCGTGCCAGTGAACAGTGGGTTTGCGTCAATTTCATTGTAAAGAATAGCGGCCTTCGCTTCGTTCATTTTTTGGATGGCCGTCAGGCCGCCTTCGGCCTTTAGCCAGCGAAGGGTGAGCATGGTCACATAGAGCGGGAACACGGGCGGAGTGTTGAACATCGAGCCGTTGTCAGCGTGGATGCTGTAATCCATCATGCTGGGCAACTTACGGCCACTGCGGCCGAGGAGGTCCTTTCGCACGATGACAACGGTGACACCCGCCGGGCCGATGTTCTTCTGCGCTCCCGCGTAGATGAGGCCAAACTGCTCCACGTCGAACGGGCGGCTGAACATATCGGAGGACATATCGCAGACGATTGGCACGGGCGACTTTGGGAACTGGTGCAATTGCGTACCGTAGATGGTGTTGTTGCTGGTCAGGTGCAGGTAGGCGACATCGGTTGGGATGTCGTAGCCCTTGGGGATAAAGTTATAATTGGCGTCCTTGCTGCTGGCCAATACCTCCACATTGCCGAAGAGCTTGGCTTCTTTGATGGCCTTGTTGGCCCAAACGCCTGTGTCCACATAAGCAGCTTTTTCGCCTTCTTTGAGGATATTCATGGGGGCCATGGCGAACTGGGTGCTGGCGCCGCCACTGAGGAACAGTACGGCGAAGCGTTCGTCGAAGCCACCGATTTCACGCACCAGGGCCTCTGCTTCGATGGCCACGGCGTCGAAGTCCTTGCCACGGTGCGATACTTCGAGGATGGAGAAGCCACTGCCGTTAAAGTCGAGTACGTTTTGTGCAGCTTCCTCAATCACCGTTCGTGGAAGGATGGCGGGGCCTGCGCTGAAATTGTGCTTTTTCATAAACTTGAGAAACTGAATCAGGTGGAGCGGGCTTGGGCTGTGGTTAGGTTTTTACAGCTTGATTGCCCACTGATTTTTTTGAAGGGGCAAAGATAGGCGGGTATTGATGAAAGAGAGGATGGGAAAGTGAATCGGGTTGAATTTTTATTAAAAACAAAAGGCTTTTCGGGCATTATTCCCGAAAAGCCTTTAATACTACCAAGGTCTATAGCTTTATTTCTTGCCTCCACCAAATCGGTAGCCAATGGCCAACTTTCCATCGAACATCAAATTAATCCAATCTTCTTCAAATTGGGTTCCATTGCTGTCGTCGTATTTAACATTGGAAGCGATAGCCCTCCCTACACCAAAGTTGAGGTCAAATACAAAGCCTTTTGCAGAGACAGCTTTGTATCCTACGCCAAATCCAATACCAAACCGGGTTGCGGTATAGTTTGCATAATCAGTTGAGTTGTCGTCCACTTTGTAGTCCCTATTGACGAATTTCAAGAATGCATCAGCGTAAAACTTGTCAGCACCTCGGTTCGGATTGAAGTAATACTTACCGCGGGAAATGACGGGAATCCCAGTGTATTTAAAACTCCCCGACTTTGCACTTTGATAGCCGACAGCGCCTTCGATGCTGAAATTCTCAGAGATGGCAAAGTCAGCGCCTACGTTGAAGTCGCCCCAAAGCACTCCAATAGGGTTAATGGTCAAATCAACTTGTGCATAGCTCTTTGAAAAAAAACCGCTCGCACAAACAATTGCGATTAAAGCAAATAACTTGGTTGGTTTCATAAAAATGAAAATTTTATGTGAGAGAATAAAGCATGAGCTAAAATGGCAATTCTAATTGCAACGGCCACTCTTCACTTTTGCTTTGGGTTTTAAGATGCGCTAATGTATGCCTGTATTTTTTTTTTGCGCAATCCTTTAGCCCATTTTTAACAAACTTTTTCAGTTTAGCTAAGGATTTGCAAACAGACTTAGCAGCACTTTCCGCACTAAAATAACCCATAGCAATATCAGCGCAGGATAAACAACCACCACGCCCCTGTTGAATGCCAGCGCCTGATAAAAGTCCAAATGGTGCAGGTGCATCACCGCACGGGTCAGCCCGCAGCCGAGGCATTCAAGGTTGAGCAGCAGCTTGGATGGGCAGAGCGTGATGCCCGTGTTGTCAAAGCTGTTGCTCGGCAAGGCCCACAGCAAAATTGGTGTTGCCAACAACGCAAGGAACCAAACCCATTGGAGCCAATTTTTACGCATCTGCCTAAAAAGAAAATGGGTTGAAAACTGCAGTTTCAAGCTGCCATTTCCAACCCATTTTTATTGAATTAGCTAATAAAGGCTTATCGGCCAATCACGTAACGGACGCCCAAACCAGCAAAACCAGAACCGAACCTATCCCCAAAGCCATCATTCAAGAAGATGGTTGGAATCCAGTCGGCAGAGATGCTCAAAGGCACTTCGTCAAAAGTATATTCAAGACCAAGATAACCTTGAAGGGCAATTCTTGTAGTGGCATAGTCATCATTGATGAAGGTGTTCCCAAAATTCCAAAAATACACTCCTGCACCTCCACCCAAATACCACTGAAGGTTTTCTACTCCTGGGAAGTCTTTGTGAACCTGGTAGGCTCCGTTTATAGAGAACCAGCTATACCCTGAATACCCTCTGTAGGCACCATAAAGTTCAATGGCACCGCTTTCCGAGATGAACTTCTTGTAAGACAATGCCAAAGGATAACCGAGCCTTGCTCCAATGGCTGAGTTGTAGTTTTGGCCGTTTGCATCTATAGCTGCGAAAAGGCCGAATGCAAAGAAGAACAATACTGCTAATTGCTTTTTCATTGTAAAAGGTTTTGATTTGAATGTAGATTTTCTCGGTCAAATGTAGTGACAAGCTGCAAAGCTCAAACGGTTGAGCCGTTTATTTTTTGGAAAAAATTCTGTTCAGTATTTTTAGGGTAATAAGGTAGGTAGGCTTTACGCCCTCCTCCCCCAAGCTGCCCGATGCCAGTGTATGGCCCGTCAATAAAGGGTTATCTGAGGCGTAATAGGCATACCGAAGCACCACGTTTTCACTGATGTTCTTCCTGATTTTCGAGGCTGCTTGAATGGCTTTTTGGTAATGCGCCCCTTCCATTTCCAGCCCAACTGCTCGCCACGAAGAGCGCAGGAAGTACCGCAGGATGTCCTTGTTCTGCAAACTGGTGCCGAGCACGGTTATCATCGTGCCCTCCCCTACCCGCAGCCCGTTGCCCTCGAAGTCTTCCTTCGAAAAATCATTTTCAAACGGATAATTGTCTGCTGTGCCCTCGAACACATGCGCCGTTGGCACCATGATGTCGCCCTTGCCACCTTCGAGGATGCCCGCCTTGCCCATGATGGCGATGGAGGAGACTTGGAGGGGGAATTTGGAAATTGGGAGTCGAGGTTCCTTGTCACTCAATTTCCCAACTTCCAATTTACTTTCTTGAATCCTCAATTTCCCAATTTCTAAATTTCCATTTTCAAAAGGCTTCAATAACTCGTCCATCACCTCATAAGCCTGCTCGCCAAAGGCATAGTCCATGACCAGCAGCAAAGGCTTTTCAGTGGCAACGAGCGAGGCGTCCCATTGTACTTCAGGGGCAAGCCCTTCAGGTTTAATTTGCTGGGTATCAATGATTTGGACACTGATATTGGTGCCGCTGGTATCGTCGAGCTGGTACATGCCGTTGCGTGTAGCGAAGTCCACCACTTGCTGGCGGAGTTCGGCGCTGTGCTCGTGGCTGAGTTGGCGGGCGAGGGCTTCCATGTCCATGCTGGTAGTCCCGGTAGCTATTGGCTTGGTCTTCGTTGCGCCGAAGGCGTACAGGCAGTTCATCACGCTGTGAGGGTTGGAGCTGATAATATGGATGGGGCGGTCGAGCCAGCCTTTTTTGTGCAGGAACTGCTTGATATTGTCGGCCCAGATGCCGCCGAAGATATGGTGCCCAATCTTCTCCCGGAGCGCCGAAGAGAAGGTGATTTCCCGGTCGTTTTTCTCCAGCGCCTCCTCAATGGAGAGCTTTCCCATCCAGTAAACAATGTGGAACAGGCTGTTCACCCGGCTTGCCACCTCGAAGCGATTGATGGCATACAGCGTATCCTCAAAGGTGCGTCCCAGCAATCCGCTCAAATAAGTGCAGGCCACCTCCCTATTGATGGGTTCGCCCAATTGCTCCTTCTCCACCAAGTTTTCCAGGTTTTGCCAGTCCCGTTTCTTGCGACCACGGGGGTCAAGGGCATTGCGGCGAATCTTTTCCGCTTCAATGTACAGGAAGGTCAAGTGCGTGAGGATGTCATAGATATCCGAGCGGCCATTGGTCATCTCAATGAACATCTGCTCCTCGTCAATGCGGTAGCAGTTGCGTCGCCGCTTCGGTGGGATGATGGGCGTGAACCCCGAATGCTCGAAGCCCTCCTTCGTGATGAGCCGGATGTACCGACACTCCTCAACGCCGTGCGGCAGCCGCTGGAAGATGTACAGCAGCCCCTCCAACTCCACCCGCTCCGGGTCGCCGATAGCACCATAAATCTCTGGCCGAAGCACCATCAGTGCCTCAATCATCGCCTCCCCGCTCACCCCCAACGGCTTGTACCCTCCCCGGATGAACAGGTGCCGCATGGAGATGTACAATTGCTGAATAGCCGCCCGGCTCTCTTGTGCTCTGGTTCTTTCTGTCATTTTATGAATGATAAATGATGAATGGTGGAATGATGAATGGGTGGCCGATTTGCAAATTCATCATTCCAACATTCATCATTCATCATTAAAAATTATCTTTGGGGCGAAGTTATTGCCAAAGGCATACAAAAAACAAATACTGTGAACAAAATCTCCCCCTTGTCACCGTGTGGCCTGTCACCGTGTGGCCTGTCACTTTGTGGCCTGTCACTTTGTGGCCTGCTACCGCTGCTTTGCAGCCTCCTCCTTTCATTTACAGTTGCTGCGCAAACCCCGAACTATACCGCTAATACATTCGTGCCGCCCTATAACGGGGGCTACCACTACGGCGTCAACCTCGGCGCTTACTACTTCTGGACGGACCAACAGTTAGCCGATATTGCCGCAGGCAACCCAATACTAAAAGTGCCCGGGGTGGGCGTCACCTCCCTTCGGCTTTCGCTGCCGGAGGGCTTTGTGGACTACTGGGGCTACGACATCCGCCTCGATGCCTTCAAGCATTATGACTCGTTGGGCATCACGGACAACGTGGTCTTCGTTGGCTTCCCCGCCGAGCAACATCGTGACCCGACCATGCCTTGCCCTGGTGTGCAGTCCGAGATGTTCGCCAACCTGTACGAACCCATTTGGGACAACGGAGAGAACGGTACACCCGTCAACGAGAACAACTTCTACGCAGCTTATCTCTGGAAACTGGTGCAGGTTTATACGCCGTACACCCGCTACTGGGAGATTTGGAACGAGCCCGATTTCGACTTCATAGGCAACTCCTCTAAAAAGCCCGGCGAACTCGGTAACTGGTGGGAGTATGACCCTGAACCCTGCGACTATGCCATACATGCCCCGGTGCAGCACTATATCCGCACGCTGCGCATCAGCTATGAAGTCATCAAAACCCTCTCACCGGACGACTTCGTGGCCACGGGCGGCCTCGGCTACCCCAGCTTCCTCGACCTCATCCTGCGCCAAACGGACAACCCTGACCAGGGCAAAGTGACCCCTGAATACCCGCTCACGGGCGGCGCTTATTTCGATGTGCTCAGTTACCACAGTTACCCGCACATAGACAACAGCCTGCGGGAATGGAGCAACGACATCTTCAACTTCGTCTATTTCCGCCACTCCGACCGCAGTGTGGACGGGATGTTGAGACTCAAAAACCAGTTCGATGACGTGCTGCGCAAATACAATTACGACGGCACGACCTACCCCGAAAAGCATTGGATTATCACCGAGAGCAATATCCCAAGGGTGGAGAAGGAGGAATTTCTCGGTTCCAACGAGGCACAGGTGAACTATCTCATCAAAAGCGCCGTGGCTTGCCAGCAAAACGATATTGACCAACTGCACGTCTATCAGCTCGGCGACATCGAAACGGAGCAGGACGCCCGCAGCGAGTTCCACCTGATGGGCCTCTACACCGAACTCGATTCCATTCCAAAATACAAGCAGCGCCGCACCGCTGGCGGCATTGCATACGCCACCGTGAGCCACCTGCTCTATGGCCGCCGCTACGACCCCAACCGCACCGCCGCCCTGCTGCTGCCCGACGGCGTCCGTGGCGGGGCCTTCAAGCACCCCACCGACGGCTATACTTACGTGCTGTGGGCGGAGACGAACCAAGACCGCTCGGAGGAGGCCAGCGCCACCTACACCTTCCCCGCCGCCATCAATGTGAAGACCCTGCACCGCCGCAGCTGGGACTACGCCGAGCGGGCCATCACCACCGTCGTGCCGGCCGATGCGGTACCGCTCACTGGCTCGCCCATCTTCCTGCGTGACCGCAAAGACGAGCACCAGACCGACGGCCCCAGCCGAACCACCCTCTCCTGCTCCCCCAACCCCTTCGACGGCCCCCTGACCGTGCTACTCGAACTCCCCGATGCCTCCACCTGCAGCCTTTCGCTTTTCGACATGGCCGGGCGGCTTGTACAGCGCTTTTTCACTGATGAGCAACTCGCCGAAGGGCAGCACGTTTTCACAGTGGATGCCAGCGGCCTGGCAAATGCAGTATATGTGGTGCGGCTTGAGATGGATGGTGGGCGGAGCGTGGAGCAGCGGGTGCTGTGCAATGGCAAGTGATTCATGTAGATTAAAACCTTTCTAATTCTTTGATAACCAGACTCTTTTGAAAAAGAGGATGCGTTTAACGGAATTGGTTAAAACCCCATCCTACCCCCTATCCCAAACCGTAATCACCCGCTGCCCCTGCTGCGGCCTGAACACATAGAACAAGGTGTCCATTGCCTTGGCAGCAGCCAGGGAATCAATCATTTCATCGGGCATGTCATCTTCCCAGAGTTCGTCCACATCGGAGAGGTCTTCCACAGTATGGTAGAGGGAGTTTTTGAAAAGTTCTTCCCCATCGCCGTCGGGTGCGAGGAACTCGTAAAGGCCCTTGGAGCCATAGCCCAGAAAGGTGCAGTAATCGCCGCCAGCACAGGGCCAAAACCAGTTTTGGTGCTTGAAAATGGGAGGTGTCGTGCGTTCCAGCTGGTCGGTGATTTCACCGGCCTTGTTGCTCACGGCTTTGGCGGACTTCTCAGGCTTATTCAATTGCAATTGGTGTTTGAGTGCTTCAATATCGCCTTCGCAGGAGTAGCTGTCCTGCTCTAATAGTTTGACCGACAAAAGGCATTCGGCACAAATGGCGTTGAACCGATCGGTGCCGAGGAAGGCAGCGCCATCGAGGCAGGTTTTTTCGGCTTCGCAAAAGGTGCATTTGGCAGGTGCGGCAAGCCACTGGGCAAAACGTTCGGGTTGTAGGAAGTACTTGAATTGCATGTTTGTAAATTGGGAGTGGAAAAAAGCATGGAGCAATGACCGAACCCATGGGCCAAAAGTACTGGAATCCTGCAACTCACGGTATCAAGAAATAACAGGCTTGATAAAATCAAGTAATATGGTATCGAGATAAAACACTTATTTTTTAAATACAAAAGGCACATAAGGCCACATAGTAAGCGCTGTTTCGAATTTGACGGAACTCGCTATATATATCCTTATGTGCCTTATGTGTTTAAAAAAAAAGCACTTAATATGTTTAATAAAAGTCAGTTTCCCGACTATTTACTTCGGTGCCAGGTTCGGGTTCAGCAGGTCGTAAAACTGGTTTAGTTTAGGCATGATGATAATCCGGGTACGACGGTTGGTAGAGCGGCCGTCCGCAGTGGAATTGCTGGCGAGGGTGTTCCATTCGCCACGACCAGCTGCTATCAGCCTGTTCGGATCCACTTTGTGGGTCGTTTGCAATGCCCTGACGACGGAGGTTGCCCGCTTCACGCTAAGGTCCCAGTTGTCGTCCATGCACTCGGTTTTAATCGGTACATTGTCGGTGTAGCCTTCTACCATTACTTCGAGGTCGGGCCTCGATGCGATGATTTGTGCAATCTTGGCCAGTACATCATTCGCCTTAGATGTTATTTTGGCACTGCCGCTTTGGTAGAGCATCTTGTCCGAAAGGTTGATGAATACCACTGTTTTGTCCACTTTTATCTCTACGTCCTTGTCTTCAATACCGTCTTTTAGCACGGTTTTCAAGTTGACAGACAATGCCAAATTAATGGAGTCCGCCTTGTTCTTGGCAGCTTGGAGCAATCGGATGTACTTGTCCTTACCCTCCAGCTGGCGGAGCGTTTCGTTGATGTTCGCATTGGCAGATTGCGAAAGCACCGTGAGGTCGCCCACTTGGTTCAGTTGCTTGTCACGCTGCGCTTTGCAGTCGGCAAGCTGGTCCCGCAGGTCCTTCATTTGTTCCTGGTTGGTGGTGCCGGTTGTTTGGCTCAGGCGAAGCTCTTGTTCGCAAAACGTGAGCCGGGCCATGTAGTCGTTCAGGCTGACGCCACATTTGCCGAGGTCGGCATTGGCGGCTTCAAGCTCTTTTTGAACCGAGGTAAATCGTTTTTTGCTGACGCAAGAGGTCATGGCCAATCCTGCGCTCAAAAGGAGGACGATAAAAATAGGATATTTCATGAATAAAATATTGGTTGGTGAAAAAATCAAGGCTATCGAGGTAATGGACTTGACACAAGTGCATTACTGCTATAAAACGTCAAAGCATTGTATGTTCAATTTATCAGAATAAAAATGTGGGTACTAGTTATAAAAACTATAGAAGCGGTGTTCATTTGCGTGTATTATAGATGCTCGCATTGAAAATAATTGCTGATGACTTTTGAGAGGCGTGGT
>JANPLH010000302.1:0-19301 GCA_031426435.1 Saprospiraceae bacterium
CCCACATATAGTCCACATTATGGTAGTTGTTCCAAAATCACGAAGTTAGAAATTAGGGTTCCATTGGCTGGGTGCTTGAGAATGGTGTTCAAAAGCAACATAGACCTGTCATTCAAAGGACCCTGGTAGATTGCCCTACCGTCAAGATTCACGTCGGCTACTTGATAACCTTCACTGATGTAATTGGCAATCAAGGTAGTGTTTTCTGGGTTGTAAAGCACCGTAGTGAACAGCTTGAGAATGTCGTTGCCTGGACCTTGGTAGATTACCCGACCGTCCGAGCTCAAGTCACCTGCCCACATGTACATCTTGCCGCCAATATTAATCTGCGGATAAAGACCGTTTACCACGAAAGAAGGATCGGTAAAGTCAATCTCTTGTAGCGCAGGGCTAAGATCAAGGGCCTCACCAGTCATTATACCGAGGTGGTTCCTGTGGCGTACTGCAACGTAGTAAGTACCAGCTGCGGCAGATGGGAAGCGCAGATTGCTGGTTCCATCCACATCCACTACATCACCGTCACGTTGCAAGAGACCGGCACGGGTCGTAGCAACACTGTCAAGGGCGGTAGCGCTGCGAAGCTCAACGAATACCCAGTCAACGACTGCATTGCTGTCGGCAACACCGAAGATGGTGGTTGAATCAGTGATAATCTCATCGCCACCACCATCTGGGCCATTGTGTGCGAAGGCTTGCATGTCCTCGTATGGTTCTTGCGTTGGCACGAGTCGTTGTGCCGGGTTTCCATAGGCTCTCAAAGTTGCACGCATGAAGTTGTCCGTAGGTGCAGGTGACAATTTTGCACCTTGCAGGCGAACCTTGATAGCCAGGTTGATACCGATACAAGTCGGGCCAAGCACTGGGTTACAGGGGTCGAGCGGGTTACCATCAAAGGTGCCGTCGCCGTCTGTTTCCTCACCGTTCTGGATATTGTCCTCGTCAGGGTCTTCCTGGTTGTCGTAGAGGCCATCACCGTCGGTGTCAACCAAGCAGCGGTTGTAAGTGATGTACGGAGAAGCAGGGAAAGCTGCACCAGAAACCGTGTACCACCATGGACCTGTTCCGATGAACGTATCGGTAGCCACTTGAACGTTGTTCGTCGTCATCCAAGCCTCCCAGTAGTCGGAAAGTTGGTCGTTGTCGTCGTCAGCGTCAAGGCTGTTGATGGTGCCGTCGTTGTCGAGGTCACAGTCGCCAGCAAGGCACTTGTCACGTACAGTGAGCGTCACCGTGTTGGTCGTATCGCCGCAATGTGGCATGATAACATTGAGACGGAACTGGTAGCCGTTCAGACCGTCCGTGTTGGTAAGCACCAAATCTTGACCATAAGCACCGCTCCACTGTGCACCTGGGTCAGTTGGGTTCGTAACACCAATGGAAGAAAGTGCTCCTGTATTGGAAGCAAACTGTCCCCAACCACCACTTGGTGATTTGTACTGCCAACGATAGGTCATCTGGCCATAACCAGGGTTAGTTATCGTTGTATTGAAGATATGCTGTTTGTTGGAGCATACACTTGCATCCACCGGTTGCAGATTGAAGGTGATAGGACCTTCGATGAACAGGTTGGCTTGGTCAGAATCTTCCCATTCGCAATTTCCTGTTTTTACCCGACAGCGATATTTCGCATTGTAGAGACCATCAACTGGGTTGATGCATAGCTGGTTGGTGTATGCACCTGAATAAGGTGCACTATTGCTCAAGTTGAGCCAACCACCAGCTGTCCAGCGCTGCCACTGGTACTGGATGACACCCGCACCTGTTGAATTGGCAATCGCTATGGTGAAGCAAGTGGATTGTGCAGCACAAAGCGTCACGTCATCAGGTTGGTCGGTGAAGCTGATTGGGCCTTCTACTGTCAACAGTGCTTGGCTGGAAGTGTCACGGTTACATGTGGCCGTCCAGAAGACATTGCGGAACAGGTAGCCGTTCAAGCCATCCAATGGTGTAATTAACAGGGTGTCAGAATCGTAACCACCGAAGTTGACGATTTGACCGCCACCAAGTGTATCCGTAAACTGAACGATGTCATTCCAAGTAGTTCCACCATCAGGGCTGTACTGCCACTGCTGGAATACTTCGCCTTGACCTGGGTTATTGATGCCAGAGTAGAAGTATGCCTCCTTGTCCGAACAGTTCGTAAAGTCTGTTGGGTTAACCGTGATAGTCAATGGGCCCTCCACCGTCAGCTTAGCTGGCTGTGAGTTAACCCTGTTACATTCTGCCGTTCTTACAGTGAGCCTGAAGCAGCGGCCATTGATGCCGACCACATTACCAACCGTAAGTACTGGTGTATTGTAACCGGAGAAGGCATTTGCGCCAGCGGCAACAATATCGCTATAATTGACACAGTCACTTGACCACTGCCACTGATAAACGAGTGTACCCACATTGCCAGGAGCGATGCCAGCGGCACCCGTAAAGGTTACGCTTTCGCCAGAGCATTGTGTGATGTCATCTGGGTGGTCAGTGAAGCTGATTGGGCCTTCCACTTGCAGCACAGCTGCATAAGAGATTACTGATGAACAGGTGGAAGTCTGAATCAAAGCACGGTAGTAGTAGCCATTGAAGCCCGCAACGTTAGCTATGCTCAGATTTGCTGTAGTTGTACCGTTGTAAGTACTGTTCGATGGCAAGTTGATCCAAGGGCCAGCCAAACTGTCACTTGAAATACAAACCTGCCATTGGTAGGTAATGGCACCTTGTCCTGTGTTAGAGGTCAAAATGGCGAAGTTTACAGGATTGCCAGAGCATTCTACGATGTGGTCTGGGTGGTTGGTCACCGAAATCGGGCCTTCCACGGTAAGTACTGCGTAATTGCTCCAAGCTGCGCTACAATTCGGTGTGCGGTAGCGCATCCTGAACCGCCAGCCGTACATGCCTGCTACGTCAGCAATAGAAACAGTTGTCGTAGTTGCACCGCTGATATTCGCATCATTGACCATATTGTTCCAGGTCGTGCCACTGTTGGAGCTGTATTCCCACTGGTAAATCAAAGTATTGGCATCGCCATTCATCAATGCAACAGTAGAAGAGAAGGAAACACCAGAGCCAGAGCACTCTGTGATATTGTCTGGTTCGTCTGTTACAATCATTGGGCCTTCAACGACAACTGTTGCAGCATTTGAATAAACCGTGTCGCAATTGTCCGTCCAAATCTTAAGCCGGTAGGTATTGCCGTCGAGATTGGTCGTATAAGCTACGCTCAAGCATGAGGTGAGCACACCATTATAGAGAGTATCATCCACGAGGTCAACCCAACCTGTGCCTGTGTTTTCTTGCCAGTTATATTGAATTTGCGTCAATGAATCCGCTTCCTCAGAATCCGTGGCTGTAGTGGCACAGAACAACACTGCCTCGCCAGAGCACTGTATGATGTCATCTGGGTGGTCTGTGAAGTAGATTGGTCCATCCACGTTGAGACAAGCACGGTTACTGAATACCCTGTTACACTCACCTGTGCTGAATGCCAAGCGGTAGCAGCGGGAGTAAAGGCCCGTTGAATTGCTCACGTTCAGCGTTGTGGTATTGAAGCCGGAATAAACGCCACCATCAGTGCTACCGTCAATGTCCGTAAAGTTGAGGTTGTCAGAAGACACTTGCCACTGGTAAGCAAAGGTACCAGCAGTACCTACGGTTGCAGTAGATGTGAATGAAGCAGCATCGCCTGAGCAGAGGTCAACATCAACGGGTTGAGCAGAAACGGTGATTGGCCCTTCCACCGTCAGGCAAGCCATATTGGTGAACTGGATATTACAAGTGCCAGTGCTGTAAGCGAGTCGGTAGCAAAAGCCATGGAGACCTGCCACATTTGAGATACTCAAGATGGAGGTACCCGTGGTATTGTTGCCTGTGTTCGTGCCGTTGTAAATGGAGTTGTTCGACAGGTTAATCCAAGTTACGCCACCGTCAAGGCTGATTTGCCAGCGGTAAATGGTGCTGGTCAGGCCGCCGCCATTTGAAATGGTTGCAGAGAAGGTAGTGTTATTGCCAGAGCATTCCACGACTGGGTCTGGTTGGTCTGTTACTGCCAGCGGGCCTTGAACGGTCAGTGTTGCATCGTCAGAGTAAATAGAATTACAATCCGTAGCATTCGCTACCGCACGGAACCGGCGATTGTACATGCCAGCTACGTTGCTGATTCTCAAGGTATCGCATCCAGTGCTAATGGCGCCTGAGGTTGAATGAGTAAATGGTGCAACACCCAAGGTGATGTCGGTCCATGTCACGCCCAAGTCGTCGGAATATTGCCAGCCCCAAGTGAAATCACCCTGTGGGATGGAGGCACATGCGACGAAGATGGTATCACCACCTGAGCAAGTCGTGATGTCGTCAGGGCTGTTGCTGTAGGTCACGTTGCCGCTAACTTGCAGTTGCGCAGCAGCAGAATTGATAGGGACACTACAAGTAGGCGAAGTGTAAATCACACGGTACCATTTACCATTCAAGCCAGTTACGTCGGATATTGTCAAAGAGTCAACACCAGAAGTACCAAGGTTTATTTCTTGTGCACCGGTATAGACACCACCGTTTCCGATGTTTGCCCAAGGGCCAAGCGCTGAATCGGCAACTTGCCATTGAGCCGTCGTAGTTCCATTGCCAGGGTTAGAAAATGTTGAAGTGAAGTAAACGGCATTGCCTGCACAATTGGAAAAGTCGTCTGGGTCATCCGTAATGGTAATTGGACCTTCGATATCCAATGTTGCAGGGTTAGAGTAAACAACACTACACTCTCCGGTCGTAACCGACAAACGATATTGCCAGCCATCCATCAGGATGTCAATGTTTGACAAGTTGATGGTGGTTGCATTCACGCCTCCATAGGTAGCACCTCCTTGTGCAACTACGTTTTGCCAGCCGCTACCATCGTTTACTTGCCAAATATAACCCAATGTGCCAACAGCACCTGAATTTACAGCAATAGATGTGAACGAAGCAGTCTCGCTATCGCAGTTGGTTATGTTAGACGGATGGGTAGAAATGGAAACCGGACCTTCTACACTCAGCGTGCCCGCATTTGAGAACACCCTATCGCAAACGGTAGTAGAAATGGCACAACGGAATTGGTATCCGTGCTTGCCCACTACGTTGGTTATTTCCATACAAGTCGAGTCAGTATCATCATAGACACCGCCGTCGTTGATGTCAGTCCAAGTGACGCCGTTATTTGTACTTACTTGCCATTTGTAAATTATGGCTCCATCCCCGGTGTTGCTTGCTGTGATGCAAAAACCTGCTGCATTGCCGGAGCATTCCGTGGTGTCCTGCGGATGCACATCCACCACTATCGGCCCGTGTACCTCAATATCAATAGGTGTCCCCAACGCCGTGTCGAGCACACAATTGAATGAGTCAATGATACTGAGCAGTTCCAATGAAACCGAAGCCGTTGGCACATAGCAAATCGTGTCACCATTGTAGATGTTGGTGGTAGCGAAAGTGTCCACGCCATCTGTCCAGTTGACAGTATAGGGTGGCCAGTGACCATCAATCACGACACGGAAACAAGCCGTATCGCCAAGGTCGTTGGCGCAGATGACACCAAGGCTATCCAATAGCTCAAGCGACGCCGACTCTGTGTGGTACGGGTCGCAAGGATTACATATCTGCGATACGTCTGGGTCGAGGTAAAGGTCACCGTCCAAGTCCTCACCGGGGTCAAGGATGCCGTTGCCGTTGAAGTCCTCGTTCTGGTTGTCATAAACGCCATCGCCGTCGGTATCCTCATAAGCGTTGAGCACACCGTCGCCGTCGCAATCCTCACAACTCCAGGCAGAGGGTGAGTAGTTGCCCATCCATTCATAATAGGTTATTAATCCGGCATCAAATACCGTGATTTCATTACCTGGATTTGAATTCACCGAGTTTGGAAGCACGTTGAATGGGTCTGTGTTATTGTCTATAAGATACAAGGAGTCAGGGCAGATTCCATTCCCTTTAAAAGTAAAGAGAAGGGTTTCTGTACCTGCTGCATAGACAATAGCTGGTGACTCTGCCAAAAAGCCGAAAGAGATATACGACCTTGCCGTATTCTCTGTTGGGCCATGCACGGTGGCATTGTTCGTCCATGTGCCACTTACACTGGCAAGGGTATTCCAGGCGTAGTTTGCTGGCATAACTACCGTCACCTGGCCAGAGGCGGTGATGGTGCTGTTCGTCGTAGGCGTGACGCCGTTCGGTCTAACATAGACACCCCATTGGTTTGGTCCAATGAGTTGCAACTTGAACTCCATCGAGGGTTGAGCAAAGACCGAGTTAAGCGCCAACACAAAGAACGATACCAAGAGTATCATCTTAGGGTAAATGTTGGATCTGTACATAATTTTCGTGAGTTTAATGAATTTTGTATGTGGACTAAAAAGTGAAATTTGTACTATCAGGGAAGGGGGAAAAGGAAACTGTTGGGAATGAAAAAAAGGGCATTTTCGTCCCGGCATGAAAACCGGGACGAGAAGGCTGCCCGAAAAAACACTATAAACCCAAAATTTATCTTTAGCAGTTTTGCCTTGCTTGCAAGACCTGTTCGCTATTTTTTATTGCGTTTGTTTGGTGTCAAATAATGTCAAATAGTGAGACCAATTCGTTTTAAAGTGAGACCAAAATCACGCCCGGCCACTGGCGGAATTTATCTATTTCGCCTATGGGCAAACAGCTTTTAAAAACACAGTTCCTTTTCAACATTGGGTAAGAAGCCCGGCTATAATGCCCGGCCTTTAATGCACTGCAGAGACGATGTGGTTAACATCGAGTGGCTGTTCAAGTTCTTACGATGTGGCAATTGAATGCGCACAGCACAGTTGAAAACAAAGGGGGAAAGTCAATCTGGGAGGGAATTTTGTCGGGAGGGACATTCCCTGTTTGGCAATCTCTGTGCCAAAACTTGTTCAATAGCCGTACTTTTCTTTCCAGCGCTCTCGGAGCCATTGGCGCAGCCGTTCCTCACTGGGGTTCTGGCCCGGTTCAAACAGCCGTTTTCCTTGCACTTCCTCTGGCAGAAATTCTTGTTCAATAAAATTCAGGGAAAAATCGTGGGCGTACTTGTAGCCTTTGCCATAGTCGAGGTCCTTCATCAATTTGGTGGGTGCATTGCGGATATGCAGGGGCACAGGCAGGGTACCCGTCTGCCGGACAAGCTCCTGCGCCTGCCCGATGGCCATGTACGACGTATTGCTCTTAGGCGAGGTGGCCAAGTAGATGGCACACTGTGATAGGATGATGCGGGCCTCCGGGAATCCAACCGCCCGGCAGGCATCCCAACAGGTGGTGGCCATCAGCAGTGCATTTGGATTGGCAAGGCCAATATCCTCCGAGGCGAGGATGATCATGCGGCGAGCGATGAACTCTACGTCCTCACCGCCTTCTATCATGCGGGCAAGCCAATAAACAGTGGCATTGGGATCGCTGCCCCTCATGCTTTTGATAAATGCACTTGCGATGTCAAAGTGCATCTCCCCCGACTTGTCGTAGATGGCAAGGTTCGTCTGGATGGCATCTTCCACCAATTGGTTGCTGATGACGAATTTTTCTCCCCGCTTCGCAGGATTGGTGACCAATTCCAGCACGTTCAGCAGCTTGCGGGCATCGCCGCCAGAAAACAATAGCAGCGCCTCGTATTCTGCCACTTCGATGTCCAACGCACGTAGGTATTCATCTTTTTGCAGCGCAACATTGATGATATGGATGAGCTCCGTTTTTTCAAGGTGCTTTAATACATAGACCTGACAGCGGGAGAGCAATGCAGAGATGACTTCGAAGCTTGGGTTCTCCGTCGTAGCACCAATCAAGGTCACGATGCCCTTTTCCACCGCCCCCAGCAGCGAGTCCTGCTGTGATTTATTGAAACGGTGGATTTCATCAATGAAGAGAATGGGATTGGCGGCGCTGAAGAATTTTTGCCCTTGCGCTTTCTCAATCGTTTCCCGAACATCCTTTACACCGGAGCTAACGGCACTTAGGGTATAGAATGGCCGTTTCAATTGGTGGGAAATAATGCTGGCCAAGGTCGTCTTGCCCACGCCCGGCGGCCCCCAAAGCAGCATGGAGGGCAACTTGCCACTCTCGATGCTCTGGCGCAGGATGGCACCAGGGCCTACAAGATGCGCTTGCCCGACATAGTCGTCGAGGGAAGTGGGGCGGAGTCGTTCAGCGAGTGGGGGCATAATTGGAAATTGAAAATTGGTGGATTGGGGGATTTGTTGGGCAAAACAATGAAACAATCGAGCAATGAGACAATAAATCACAGATTTTTTTCACCTTACCCAACCTCCCCCACCCAACCTCCGTGATAGTCCTTGAAAGCGAATTCGATTTCTAGAACACCACAATTTTCAATAAAAAATTAACTGCAATGAAAAGATTATTTCAACTAATGCTCTTGATAATGATGGCGCTCCCCGCATTTGCCCAAAACTACCCCGTGAGCGTGTCCGGCCAAGTGACCGACACCAACGGACAACCGATGCAAGGGCTGACGGTCATCGTGGCCGTGCCAGCACTGAACCCCAACGGCTACTACCACCTGCAATACGTCAACACAGACGCCAGCGGCCACTACGCACACAGCTTTGAAATCTCGAACAACATTCCACCCACCGACTTGCACATTGCGCTGCTTGATTGCGACAGCGGCTTGGTTTCAGTGGTCGAAGAACTGGTGCCAACTAACACAAACAGCTTTGTGAACGACTTCACTTGGTGCGCTCCGCAAACGGGCGACTGCACCGCCGCACTCACCGTGAATTATTCAGCGAATGGCACGGCATATGTCTCTGGCAGCGTCAGCGGGGCAGCGCCCCTGAACTTTGGCTTCTTCCCCCAAGACCCCGCTTGGACCAGCCTACCTGGTGCCGGAATAGGTCAAACCGTTGAAACCTCTGGCCTTTATTGTGTGTATGTCGAGGACGCCGATGGCTGCACCAACTCCGCCTGCCAGTTCGTGCAGCTTATCAACCAAAACACTTGCGACGCCTATATTTCCTACGATTCCATCGGCACCACCACATTTTTGACCGCCGTTGCCGAGGGCACAGCTCCATTCACATATCTATGGAGTAGCGGCGAAACCACGCAATCCGTCGAGTTCACAGGCTGGGGCACCAATGTCTGCGTCACCGTCACCGATGCCATCGGCTGTGTCACCACCGAATGCCTTTTCAACCAAAACGACTGCGAAGTGCACATAGGCGCTACGGCGGCGGGCGGGCTTTACGCCATTGCGAGCGGCACCGCCCCATTCAGTTTTGTCTGGAGCAACGGCAGCACCAGCCCAAACTTAGCCCCCAACGCCCCCGGCAACTACTGCGTGACCATAACCGACGCTACGGGATGCAGCGCCAATGGCTGCTTTTGGTACGGCAGCTTCCCCGATTCTTGCAGCGTTTACATCAGCTACGACAGCCTCGGCACGGGCGATTATTTCACGGCCATTGCCAGCGGCAGCGCCCCATTCACTTACCAATGGCAGCCCGGCGGTAACACCCAAAGCATTCCCCTCGACCCCACGTATTTTGGCGATTACTGCGTGACCGTCACTGATGCAGAAGGCTGTGTATCAATGGATTGCGCTTGGGGCAACAACCCTTGCAGCGTGTGGATTTTACAAGAAGACAGTGCTGGCATGACCGGGCTTTTCGCCATACCAAACATATCAGCCGCCACCTACTTATGGAGCAATGGCTCTACCGATGATGTGATATTCCCAACCACTACTGATACATTCTGCGTGACCGTTACTGGAGGTGGATGTGTGGCTACTACATGCTACTATTATATTGTACCCAACAATATGCAAATCAACGGTGCCATCTACCATCCTGACTCTTTAAATGCTTTGGCTTTGGAAGGTGTTGTGGAACTGTTTTACAACGACCCAACGACCAATACTTGGGGATTGGTGGCTACTACGGACATCCTGAGTGACCCTAACGGCTGGTGGAACAACTATGAGTTTGGCAACCAAACCAACTCCGGTCAGTATATGGTAAAAGTGACATTAGACCCGGCATCGCCTTATGCTGCTGACTTTTTGCCTACTTACCACTATTCCTCCGTGCTATGGGACGAAGCCAATATTATCACGCTACCCTCCAGTGGATGGGGCCTTTACAATGTGCTTTTGAGCGATGGCCAGAATTTTACAAATGGCAGTGGCAACATCAACGGCACCGTGACCGAAGGCGACGGCTTCACCGCCAACGACGAGGGCGACCGCAGCGGCACTCCCCGCCCCAACACCAGCGTCCTTCTTTTCGATGAAAACGAGCAGCCCATCACGCACACGGTTACGGACGAAAACGGCCAGTACAGCTTTGCAAACCTGTACTTCGGAACCTACAAGCTCATGGTCGAAATCGTGGGCATCGAACAGGCTGAGAAATGGGTAACTTTGACCGCCAATAGCCCCGCCTCCACCGGTAACGACTTCGAGGTGACGGAAACGGGCATCGTGCTTGGCCTCGACGATATTTTTGTGGGCCAAAGACTCGAAGCCTTCCCCAACCCGACCGCCGACAAGCTGAACTTTTGGCTGGAGACAAGGCAAAACATCGAGGCTCGATTCATCGTCAGCCGCACGGACGGAACGACCTTACTCGTTGAAAACCAATCGGTTGCAAAAGGCCGACAGTACGTCAGCCTCGACCTTGGCAGCCTCCCAAGCGGCTTCTACCTGATGCAGGTCGTGGCCGGGGCGGAAGTCGTTTCAACGAAAATCGTTAAGCAGTAATTTTGGTAATTAGTGATTGGTGAATGGTGATTGGGCATGAGAGCCAATCACCATTCACCAATCACTAATTACCAACTTCATCAAAATGGTAAACCAACTCCTCCTCCAAGACGCTGCCAAAGGCGACCGAAGGGCACAGTTCCAGCTCTATAAAAGCTGTTTCAGTGTACTGATGGGCGTGTGCTTACGGTACAGGCGCTCAGAGGAGGATGCTGTCGCAATGGTGAACGAGGGCTTCCTGAAAATCGTGAACAATTTACCGAAATATTCAGCCGAAACACCGTTTGAGGCTTGGATTCGGCGCATCATGATAAACACGCTGATAGACGACTTCCGAAAAAACCGAAAAGTACAGGAACTCATTGAAAACCAAGACTTTACGGACACCAATAACCACAACGGGCTGGTGGATTTCAACACCGCCGACCTGCAGTTCGAGGCCGGGCAATTGGAGGCAATGATTCGTTCTTTGCCGCCCATGAGCCAAAAAGTGTTCAACCTTTTCGCTATTGACGGCTACGGCCACCTCGAAATAGGCGAGCTGCTCGGCATCAGCGATGGAACCTCGAAATGGCACTTATCCTTCGCCCGGCAGCGGCTACGGGAGATACTGGTGCAGGCGGGGGTGACGGGCGGGAAGGTGAAACGGGTAACTTGAAATTGAAAAATTGGAAATTAAACGACATGGAAAATAACCTTGACAAATTCTTCCGGGACAACCTCCACGACCGGAAATTCGAGCCAAAAGCGGAAGATTGGCTTGGTGCCGAGAAACTCATCGATGCGCAGGACTACCGCCGTAAGCGCCGTAGCATTTTTTGGTGGTTTTTTAATAACGTGATGGTGCTGTCGCTGTTTGCTGGCCTATTCATTTGGAATAATGTCAGGTCTAATAAACAGGCTGTAAAAAACGAAACCGAAATTGCTGTAGAGAAACACAATAACGAGGGAAAGGCTTTATTAAATAATAAAGATTCAATGTCAAGCGAAGATGGGCCATCCAACCCCATTGATAGCTTGAACAATATTGATAAAACGACAAAAACCCAAGCACCTATCTATAAAAATGAAGCAGCAAAAAAGGAGAACAAAACAGCAAGCTTGAACACACGGCAAAGCAAAAACCGCTCTCAGCAAACTACTGACAATAAGCAACTTGCAAACCAGAAAGCAGGCTCCTCTAATTTTTCTAATAACGACGATTTAAATGATTTAAACCGAGCAGAATCAATAAAATCAGGCGTTAATAAAACAGCCATTAATCCACCGTCAATTGAAACTCAAACAACAACCGAAAGCCAGCAAAACGATGCTGCTTCAATGATTGCGACACCCAATGAAAGCGATTTAATTCGCTCAACTGCACCCGATTTTTTGACAATTATCCAAATACTCGTAAAGGGCAATTTTGTGAAGCAAAACCTCAGCACCACCACCCAAAAAATCGAGGTGTTAAAACCAGCAAAATGGCAAATCAGCTTGTTTGCTGCGCAATTTGGTCAACCAGTTACCGACAACGGCGAAAAAGCCTTTTTGGGGCAAAGAGCAGGCTTATCGCTCCGCAAAAACCTGCGTGGGGGCTGGTATTTGGCAACTGGAGTATCCTACCAGCGGCGGGTCGGCAGTTTTGACGCCACACGGGCCGCTTATCAGCGCAATTACCGCTTCGGGCTGGAACTTGACACGCTGCTGTTGCGCCCGATGAACCTGCATTACGTTTCGGTGCCGGTGCTGTTTGGATTTGAGCGCAACCGCCACCGATTCGAGGCTGGTTTATTGCTCGATTATTTGACAGGAGTACGTGGCGAAACTGGCAGTTATCAAAAACAGGGCGAGCCGCCTGTGAAGGTTTTTCAGGTGGAAAAAACAGGCTGGGTGACGACAGATGGCTATCGCCGCTTCGTACCAACGGCGCAGCTTGGCTACAACTACCAATTGGCGAGGCGGTGGTCAGTCGGCCTCACAGCGAACTACTCGATTGGAGGCATTTTGGAAAAAGGTTTTGAGGCGCCAGTGGGCAGCTTTCTGCTCAAGGAGGCAGAGAAATTCCACCTCGGCGCACAGGTCGTTTACCGCATCAATTAACGAATAATGAAACGGACAATTTTTTATAACATCCTGATAATCATGGCCTTGTTGGCAAGCTGCAACAAGGTCGAGCTCGACCCCGTAGACGGCGAACCCGTGTTTGTTGCCGACCTAAAATTGGACGGCACAGCCAAGTCGTGGCAAGCTGGTGTGCATGATTATTATATGTTCTCTTCGTTTGAAAAAGATGAGTTCGAAGTACATGTTTTTTCGGGTCGTTTTGCAAAAAAAGACAGTCTCGTTGGTGAATCACTATCGTTTCATATCCGGGATTTTCAGCAGGCAGGTTCAGGGCAGCCGGAGGTGGAGGATGCTTTGTCTCCAGGGCGGGACTTTTCGTTTGCAGATGCAAGTGGCAACGACACGACTTGGGTGCTGAATTTAAACACAACTTGGTTCGCAGCATACAACGCTTCTGAAAGTATAACCCCAAATTTGCACATGCAATATGAATGGGATTTTGGTGACGGAATTATTGACAGCAATTCATTTGAATTGGTCAATCACAATTATAATTCGATGCCTCAAAATATGCCCGTTACGCTCACCATATCGGCTTCGGACAATAGCTGCTCCAGTTTTATCCGGCGTCGGGTTTCTGTCGGTAACAATGCGCAATGCGATATGGATTTATTGGCGACTTTCAATGCAGCCGTTGGCAATATCCAATTGAACGCACAACCCATTGGTTCACAACCATTTAGCTTTTTGTGGAGCAATGGTGCAACCGTTGATTCTATTAGTTTGGATTCGCTTTCTCCGGGCCAAAACAGTGCCTCCGTCACCGTGACCGACAATGCAGGATGCACCGTTGAGGCAGGTATTTCTGCAGAATGGATGCCAGGTGTTTTTCCGAATATATGCGTTGCCGGTTTTAACTACAATATCTCCGAACAGGTTGACAGTATTTTAACGCCAATCATAACTTATTATGACAGCCTCCAATTTTCAAAAATCACCATTGTTTACACTAATGAAACTGGCATTGAATATCGCTCCGACAAGCAGCCGCAAGCACCGGATGCTTTTATTGAAATAATTAAACTGGAAGATTATGACCTCAACGAAAACGGTGAAAAAACGAAAAGAATCACCCTTGAATTTACCTGCCGACTATGGAATGAATCGGGTGAATTTATTGACGTGACGGACGGGGAAGCAGTGATTGCGGTAGCATATCCGTAACTCTTTTTACCTCAAATTATTTCCCTTCCAACCGCCGCCGAAATCTTCCGCATACTTGTCATCAAACTTGTAAATTCCTCAAAATCAAGCTGTTGAGCTGCATCGCTTTTTGCCAATTTCGGGTTCGGATGTACTTCTATCAATAGTCCATCGCAGCCAAACGCAACGCTCGCCCTTGCCAAATCGGGCACCCCATAAGCATAACCCATCGCATGGCTGGGGTCGAGGATTACGGGGCAATTGGTATATTGTTTTAACCAAACCGCCCCGCATAAATCGAAGGTAAACCGGGTCTTCGTCTCGAAGGTACGAATGCCCCGCTCGCACAAAATCACCTCCGAATTGCCTCCGCTCAGGATGAACTCTGCGGCTTGAACGAATTCCTGGAGCGTCGTCCCGAAGCCCCGTTTCAGTAAAACAGGCTTGCGAATCTCCCCGCATCGCCGCAGGATGCTCTGGTCGTACATGGCCTTTGCGCCGATTTGTACGATGTCCGTGTACTCGATTACTTCCTCTATATGCGACGAATCCTTCACTTCCGTAATGATGTTCAGGCCGTACAGCCGGCGTACTTCTGCCAGCATTTTCAGCCCCTCCAAACCGAGGCCCTGAAAAGTGTACGGCGAAGTGCGGGGCTTGTAGCAACCTGCCCGCAAGGTGCTGATATTCAGTGACTTGAGCAGTTTGGCACTCTCCTCAATTTGCTCCCAACTTTCTATGGAACAGGGGCCGGCGATGACGACGGTGTGGTTCGTGTCCCCACCGATTTCGGTGTTTCCCCAGCGGATTTTGCGCAGCTCGTTTTTGTAGTTTTTGCTCGCCAATTGGATGTCGGAATCCATCGGCCAGATTGCTTGGACGTGGAGCTGAACTGCCTCTGGAACTGCTTTCAAGGCTGATGGCGTGACTAAAACGAAGTAGTCGCCCTCTTTGAAGACGATGGCATGTAGCTGCGGGCCGATTTCGTGGGCGATTGCCTCGGATGTATTTGGTTTGAGATGTAGTATCATAAATTATGTTTTGCTCGCGAGGAGGATCGTTACACGGATTGGACGGATTAAAACGGATTTACTAAAGCATCGTTTAAAAATCAGTGTGAATCAGTCGCATCCGTCCAATCCGTGTAACCATCCTCCTCGCGTATCACGTCTCTGCTTTTATCATCTGCGTGAACGTCAAAGCACCCGTTAAATCCCCGTCCGAATTGACCACTGGAATATATTGCAATGGAAACTTAACACCTCTTATCAACTGCAATAATTCATCAATGGTTTCATCCTCTTGAATTACGATTGGCTTTGAATTAACAAGGTCAAAAGCATTGATTTCATTGATTTTTTCAAAATCACGGATTAACCCCTTGCGTACATCGGCGTTACTGATTATGCCTTTTAATTGCCCATTATCCGTAATTAAAACGAATGCCATTTCATATTTATCAATAGTCAACAAAGCACTTTTAAACGTCAAATCCCGCACATCCAAAATGGGCAGTTCCGCCGTTTCAATCATAAAATCCTTGATTAAATAATGGGAACTGACCAACTCCCGCTTCAGGTGCAACAGCGCCGGGCCGACCGACTTATTTTGGAACAAAAAAGACCCAACGACGGCGCTCTCCACGCCCAAATTGCGGAGTATGAAACTCACCTCGGCATTCACCCCGCCATCTACTTGGATTTGATGGATAGGAAACAGCCGCCGGAACTGCCGGATTTTTCGAAAAGTATCTTTGTTGAAAACACCGCCGCTCTGGCCTGGCGTGGTGGTCATCAGCAGCACGTAGCTGCACCGCTCGGCGTAGGGGGCGAAGGCTTCCACCGGCGTATCGTTCATCAGGGCAAGGCCGATTTGGCCGGGCAGGTCAGCGGGGATTTCAACCAAACCATCGAATTGCTCCAACTGAAACGACACCCGGCTCACTGGCGTTTTGCGAAGCAAGTCAAAATAATGCTCCGGTGTGGGCGAGATGATGTGCAAATCCACTGGCGTCGAACTGCTGTGGTGAATGGTCTCAATATCCCTGAAAACACTGGGGTCGTCGTTGCAGTCCATGTGAAAAAAGTCAATGAAATGCTCGTCCAATTCCCGCACGACGTCGGCCAATGGCTGGTGTTTGTTGCTGTAAATGGAGGCGGAAATTTTCATTGTGGCAAAAGTAGGCCGATTTACGATTTACGAATGACGATTTACGATTGCGGGCGCTACCTAATTCGCCTTTAACAGCTTTTCTTTGCGCCTTAATTTGGAACAAAGGCAAAAAAATGCCCGTTTACCAAACAATTCGAACTCCTCAAACCCATCAAACGATTCAAACAAAACAATATGTCGTTGTCAACCAGATACAGTCCCAAAGAAACCGAAGAACGCTGGTACGCCCATTGGGAGGTGAAAAACTATTTCCACTCCGAACCGGATGAACGGGAGCCATTCACCATCGTCATTCCACCACCGAACGTGACGGGCGTGCTGCACATGGGCCACATGCTCAACAACACCATCCAGGACGTGCTCGTCCGCCGGGCGAGGATGCAGGGCAAAAACGCCTGTTGGGTGCCCGGCACCGACCACGCCAGCATCGCCACGGAGGCGAAGGTGGTGCAGTTGCTGCGCAAACAGGGCATCAAAAAAGGCGATATCCCACGGGAGGAGTTCCTGAAACACGCCTTCGATTGGAAGGAAAAATACGGCGGCATCATCCTCGACCAGTTGAAAAAACTGGGCGCAAGCTGCGACTGGCAGCGCACCCGTTTCACAATGGAGGAAAGCCTCAGCAAGGCCGTTATCCATGTTTTTGTTGACCTCCATAAAAAAGGCAAGCTCTACCGGGGCCTGCGCATGACCAATTGGGACCCAGAGGCGAAGACGGTTTTGAGCAACGAGGAGGTCATCCACCGGGAGGAAAATTCGCAGCTTTTTCACATCAAATACAACCTCGTTGACGACCCCACGGACGGCATCGTCATCGCTACGCAACGCCCCGAAACCATCATGGCGGACGTGGCCATCGCCGTACACCCAGAGGAGGAGAAATACAAGCACCTCGTCGGCAAAATGGTACTTATCCCATTGATAAACAAGCCCGTCCCCATCATCGCCGACAGCTACGTAGACCGGGAGTTTGGCTCTGGGGCACTGAAAATCACCCCCGCCCACGACCAAAACGACTTGCAGGTTGGCGAGCGGCACGGGCTGCCCGTGGTGGACATCCTGACTGAGGACGGCAAGCTGAACGCCGAGGCGCAAATCCTCGTGGGCGAAGACCGTTTCGTGGCCCGCAAGAAAATCCGCAAGCTGCTGGAAGATGCTGGCAACCTCGTGAAAGTGGAGGACTACCGCACCAGCATCGGCCACTCGGAGCGCACAGACGCTGTCGTTGAGCCAAGGCTCACCAACCAATGGTTTTTGAAAATGGGCGGCTTCGCCAAAACGGCGCTCGAAGCGGTGAAGAGCGGCGAGGTCAAGTTTTACCCCGAAAGCATGTGGAACATGTACTACCAGTGGCTGCAGGAAGACAACGTGCGGGATTGGTGCATCAGCCGCCAACTGTGGTGGGGGCAACGGATACCGGCGTGGTATGTTCGGTCGGTGGACGGTGGACGGGTGACGGTGGACGGAGCGAATGGGGCAATTGAAGACTTGGTTTTTGTGGCGGAAAATGAGGCAGACGCATTGGTGCAGGCCCGTGCTACATTGAACAACAACGCATTGACCCTCAACGACTTGGAGCAAGACGAAGACGTAGTGGACACTTGGTTCAGCTCGTGGCTCTGGCCGATGGCCGTGTTCGATGGTTTCGAGCGTCAAGATGAACTTAAATACTACTACCCAACCAATGTATTGGTGACGGGCTGGGACATCATGTTCTTTTGGGTGGCCCGGATGATTATGTCCGGCTATGAATGGTCGGAGGAGCTTTTGGGCAAAGATTTGAAGGGACGGATGCCGTTCCACGAGGTCTATTTCACGGGCATGGTGCGGGACAGCAAGCGCCGCAAGATGTCGAAGTCGCTGGGCAACTCGCCGGATGCGCTGGAACTTATCGAAAACTATGGGGCTGATGGCGTCCGCTTCGGCATGTTGCTTTCCGGCTCGGCGGGCAACGATATCATCTTCGATGCGCCGATTGACCCGGTGACGAAGGAGGTGATAAACGAAAGCAAGCTCTGCGAACAGGGCCGCAATTTCTGCAACAAAATGTGGAACGCCCTCCGCCTCATCAAAGGTTGGGAGCGTTCTGATGCCGAACAGCCGGAGGTGAACGCCCTCGCCGTGGCTTGGATAAAGGACAAATTCGACCAAACGCTGGCCGAAGTGGAGGCCAATTTCACCACCTACCGCCTCGGCGACGTGCTGATGGGACTGTACCAAAACATCTGGGACGACTTCTGCTCGTTTTACCTTGAAATCATCAAGCCTGCCTTCAACGAGGACGGGACGAGCGAGCCGATTGACCACCAGACTTTTGAAGCGACCATCAATATTTTTGAAAAAATGATGGCCGCCCTGCACCCGTTCATGCCGTTCCTGACGGAGGAAATCTGGCACCAACTGAGTGACCGCAAAGCCGGAAACGACTGCGTGGTGGCCGCTTACCCAACCGCTGGCCGGGTGGACAAGGACATGATTCAGAAGGTGGACAAGGCCAAGGATTTGATTACCAAAATCCGGGAAAGCCGCAGCAGCAAAGGCATTTCGCCGAAGGAAAGCCTGCGCCTGTTTGCCCAAAACCTGCCAAGCACCCAGGCCATGTTCGAGTTGAACGGCCTCGCCGGGCTGGTGCAGAAAATGGGCAACCTCAGCGAGTTGAGCTTCACCGACGAGGAGCCAGCGGGCACAGTTTCGCTGCTTTCCGGCACGGAGAAGTATTTCTTGGAAATGAACATCACTATTGACGTGGACGCCGAACGGGAGCGTATTACGAAGGAACTGGACTACTACCGGGGCTTTGTGGCCAGTGTGGAGAAGAAGCTTTCCAATGAGAAATTCGTGGGTGGGGCACCTGCTGCCGTGATTGATGCCGAACGCAAAAAGCTGGCGGACGGGCAGGAGAAGATGCGGATTTTGGAGGAGGGGCTGGCGAAGTTGTAAGCTTGTAGCCATCAAGACAAGAGCGGGCAAAACCTCCCGCTCTTGTCCCGTCACTTGCCCATCCACGCTTTGAAATCTGACGCTTTTTCTTTACTCACCACCACGTCGTTCGCCTCGGTTTTGGGCGAAAGCGACAGGAGCAGTTTCCCACCAAAATAACTATCAATTGATTTAATGGCCTTGGAATGCACGAGGTAGCTGCGGTTGGCCCGGT
>JANPLH010000303.1:0-16588 GCA_031426435.1 Saprospiraceae bacterium
CCGGGCATTTGGTTTCAAGAAAAAACCGAATTGACAGAGGCACAAAAAAAGAAAGGCGACCAATTTGGCCGCCTTTCCTTTTATAGGGTGAAAAAGATTTATTCTTTGTCGAACCTTAGCTCTTGGATGACTTGCTTGCCACTGCTCACCTTCAGGTATATATATACCCGATAGGTACCGGAAACAGCGGTCATGTTGCCAATGCAATACTGGGAGTCCTGACCCTTGGAGGCACCTTGGTGTACCTGTTTGAAGGAGGAAGGCTTGTTCTTTGCGAAAAAGTCTTTCACCACCTTCACTGCATCCGCCTTCGAGTAGGTCTCCTCTTTGTCCATTACGGCGATTTCTACGTTGGCATCAAAATACTGGCCGAGTGCATCGGCGTTGCCACTACTGATGGCCTTCGTGATGGCGTCTAGGTTCAGCTCCTCTATGCTGGTGAAAGCAAGGGCGGGAGCAAGAAAAAGGACAAACAAAAATTTTTTCATGGTTTGAATTTTATGAACGAAACGCTTCAACTCACGGCATCAGGTTTCGTACTGACAAAATGAGCCTGCGAAGTTCTCTTTTTCATATCAAACGAACAATTAATTTTATATGTTCAGTTGACGTGTATTTTGACGAAAGAAATGGGAAGGGTAACGAAGTGAAATGTTAAAATCTGTAAAAGCCTTCATAGCAAATACGATGACAACTTATTTTTAAGATGCCCTTAATGGGCGATTTACCCGTTTTCACACATTTTTTCTAAACAATAGCTATAACGAGTGCCTTTACGAAAGTGACATACCGAGGTAATTTTATTTTTGCTCCGCAAAAGGCACACTTCATATATTTAAAACAATTATTTTGAAAAAAAAACATGTAATGCTTCTTATCTTGGATGGTTGGGGGAAGGGTCAAAAACCATCGGCAGATGCAATCGCCCAGGCCAATACGCCCATCATGGATGAGCTGCTCCAGACCTGCCCAAATGCGGAACTGGTGACTTTCGGCGAGGAGGTTGGTTTGCCTGAAGGGCAAATGGGCAACTCGGAGGTTGGGCACCTCAACATCGGTGCGGGACGCATCATCTATCAAGAGCTTGCCCGCATCAACAAATCCGTCCGGGACGGGGAATTGCAGCAGCATCCAGTTTTGCTGGAAGCCCTGAAATATGCCAAGGCCCATGACAAGGCGGTGCATTTCATCGGTCTTCTGTCAGATGGCGGAGTACATTCCCATACCAGCCACCTACGGGCGCTTTGCGAAGCAACCCAACAACAGGGTCTGAATCGGGTTTTCATCCATGCTTTCATGGATGGACGTGACACCGACCCCAAAAGCGGTCATGGTTATTTGGAAAAAATATTGCAAAGCATTGATAATCAAGATATTAGATTAGCATCAATCATTGGTCGCTACTTTGCAATGGACCGTGACAAGCGTTGGGAGCGTGTGAAACTTGCTTACGACATTTTAGTGAATGGGATTGGCGAAAAAACCACCGACCCATTGTCCTTGGTCAGCAGGAGATACGAAGCAGGGGAGACTGACGAGTTTTTGAAGCCCATCGTTTGTATTGAGGATAGCGGTCAGCCCATCGCCACAATTCAGGCGGATGACGTCGTTGTATGTTTCAACTTCCGCACTGACCGCCCACGAGAAATAACAACCGTGCTGACGCAAAAGGACATGCCGGAATTTGGCATGAAAAAACGCAACCTATATTATGTGTGCATGACCAGATACGATGAGTCGTTCAAGGGGCTGCATGTTATCTTCGAAAAGGACAACTTGAACAATACGATGGGCGAGGTGCTATCCGATGCAGGCTTGACCCAAGTGCGCATCGCCGAAACGGAAAAGTATCCTCACGTCACTTTCTTCTTTTCTGGCGGTCGAGAGGAACCATTTCCTGGGGAGCGGAGACTTATGATTCCATCCCCAAAAGTGGCTACTTATGACCTACAACCGGAGATGAGCGCCGTCGAAATTACGGATACCATCATCGCCGACATCGAAACCCATCAACCCAATTTTATCTGCCTCAATTATGCAAACTCGGATATGGTGGGGCATACGGGTGTTTTCGAAGCTGCAATGAAAGCTGCGGAAACGGTGGACGCATGCCTTGGCCGATTATTAGCTTGTGGCAAGCAATATGGCTATGAGGCCATTGTGATTGCTGACCACGGTAACTCTGACTACATGATTAACGAAGACGGAACGCCAAACACCGCACACACCATGAATCCAGTTCCCTGCGTGTATGTTGGCCAACCCGGCATTAAAATTTCCAACGGTAAATTGGCAGATATTGCCCCTACCATTCTTGGCTTGTTGGGTGTTGACTTGCCGAAAGAAATGGATGGAAAAAACCTTTTATCTACATGAGTATCAAAACTGCCTTCTATTTATTTTTTTATTTGTTGCTGCTTGCAGCATGTAATCAAGAGCCTATTGCTTCAAAACCTGTTTTTGAGAAAAAACCCTACTTCGATTTAAAAGGCTATTTTGATGGAGAAATTCAGAGGCTTAATTCAAAGGGAAGGGCAAAGAAGATGGTGTTGGCGGGCGGTAAAAAGGAAGAACAAATAGTTGAAAGTATTAATTTTCAAAAAGAGTTGAGCGTTTTTTCCGAATCTGATGTTAATCGCCCGGCTTGGTCTGATAAGTATATAGTAGATACTGCTTTTAACGAACAAAAGCAAATTATCTATTTGCACATCAAGGCCATTGATGAAAAGTTAAAAACCCGAAAGATTGATATTGAGTTTAGAGATGCTTTGATTTCTAGAATCTTGATTGAGAATAATGCTTCCAGCTTCATCGCAAGCTCCAATCAGGTTTTGATTTATGAACCCAGTTTCGGCTACTCCATAGAGAACCATCAAAAAGTAGCGATGGCGGATGACCAAATTTTTAAAGTCGCAGTGCAATTCCTGAAATAGTTACATACCGATTAGGTTTAAAAAAGCCGGATAGCAATTGCTTGCTTCCGGCTTTTTTGTTGTTCCACGTGGAACAATGCGGCTTTCTCGCTAATAATTGCTTCTCAACCATTCCTTGAAAGGCTCGTAATCGGTACCCATTAAAACCGAACACTTTTCTTTTTCAGACAACATTGCAAGCCTCTCTGGCACCTCTATCTTTCGGTTCAAGATTCTTTCAACGTCCGGTAAGAACTTGGATGGGTGTGCGGTTTCAAGTACAACCCCTTTGCAAGAATGAGTTTTATTTTTGGATTGGTATGCTTGTAGCGCAAGTATGCCCACTGCCCCATGGGGGTCAATTATATAATTGTGCTTGGTAAAAACTTGCCTCATAATCTCTTCTGTTTCTATATCTGTAACTGAATAGCCCTTGACGTCGCTCGCAAGATTGTTCCACGTGGAACCATATATATCCAGCATCCTTTCGAAGTTGGATGGGTTGCCCACATCCATCGCATTGGAAAGAGTAGGAACGGAGGGTTTCGGCGTGTAAGTGCCAGCCTGCAAATAAGCCGGCACCACATCATTGGCATTGGTGGCGGCGATGAATTGATGTACTGGTAGCCCCATTTTCTTGGCAAAAAGTCCGGCGGTTAGATTACCAAAATTGCCGCTTGGCACACAAAAAACCACGGGCTTTCCATCATCGGGTAGCAGTTTGTATGCCTCAAAATAGTAGAAGGACTGTGGTACAAGTCGGGCAATATTGATGGAATTCGCAGAGCTAAGGCGGATATTATTGGTCAAGTCCTTGTCCAGAAAAGCCTGCTTGACCAAGGCTTGGCAGTCATCAAACGTGCCATTCACTTCAATAGTTGTCACGTTTTCGCCCAAGGTGGTTAACTGCTTTTCCTGCAAGTGGCTGACCTTGCCAGAAGGGTATAGGATAACCACTCTAATGCCCGGAGTCTTATAAAACCCAGCCGCAACAGCACCACCGGTATCGCCAGAAGTAGCTACAAGGATGACCAGTTCTCGGTCGTTGCCACGGTTGAAATAACTCATCAACTGCGCCATGAACCTTGCTCCGAAATCCTTGAACGCCAAAGATGGGCCGTGGAACAACTCCAAGATATAGGTCTCATCGTCCAACCTAACCACTGGGGCGGGGAAGGTAATGGACTGTTCAATGATGTTCCGAAGGTCGGCGGCTGGAATTGTCCCATCAAAGAGGTGCCAACAAATTTTAAAGCCAATCTCCTGAAAGGAATACTCCTTCAAGTTTTGAATAAAGGAATCAGGCAGTTTCGGGATGAACTCGGGCATGAAAAGACCGTTGTCATCTGGCAGTCCCTTGAAGACAGCTTCTTGCAGGGAAACAAAACTGGAGGTGTTCTTTGTGCTGTATAAGCGCATGTGTTAATCGTTTTAGCGGCTCTAATTGGTTGTGGCTTGGAGGGAGTTTTAACACTTAATCGCCCCTTCTTGATTGATGGGCGAGATGTACATATCATGCTCGATTTTCGCTTGGGCATATACCCGCTTCATGGCCTCGCCCACTTCTTCGGCAATCAAGCTGTTGGCGCTCAATGCGAAGATGGACGGTCCGGCACCGGAAATGCTACAGCCCAATGCTCCTGCTTTCATCACCGCTTCTTTTACTTCGTAAAAATGGGGAATCAGCCTTGCCCGCTGTGGCTCGATGACCACGTCCTGCAAAGCCCTGCCTATAAGCGCAATATCCGAATTGTAAAGACCAATGATGAACGCACCGAGATTGGCGTTTTGCTGGATGAATTTTTTCAAAGGAACAGCGTCGCTCAAGATGCTGCGGGCATCCTTCGTCAATACCTCAACATGTGGGTAGATGACCGTGGCATAAATACCACGAGGCATGGGCAGTCGGTGGAAGTCAATCGTCTCGTTGTCACGGATGAGCACCATTCCGCCCATTAGTGAGGGTGCCACATTGTCGGCATGCCAGCCGCCTGATGCAAGGTACTCACCTTGAAGGGCGAAGGGCAGCAAGTCTCTTTTTTCCAATGGCCGTTTCATCAACTCGTTGATGGCCATGACGCCAGCCACCGCACTTGCGGCACTGCTACCAAGCCCACTGCCGATGGGCATTTTTTTATGAAGCTCCATTTCAACGCCCCGGCCTGATTCGCCGAGGTGCTCAAGCAATTTCAGCGCTGCGAATCCTGCCGTGTTTTTTTGAGGATCATAGGGTAGCTTTCCCTGCGCTCCTGAGATAAGCGTGATGCGCAGTCCCGGTTTGTCGCTGAACCGAACGACAATTTCATCGCCCGGTTGTTCTAAAGCGAAGCCCATCACATCAAACCCAACAGCAGCATTGCCAACGGAGGCAGGGGCGAAGACTTTTATTCCTGGTTGCATATTAAAGTTTGCGTTTTCAAAACAAGCGCCAAAAGTAAGGCTTATGGCAAAAAAATATGAAATGTTAGGATTTACCTTCCACCTCATTTAATTGGGTGGTTTTTGAATTTGATTTTTTAATATAAAAATTTATATAAATTTTATAAAAATCAAATACCTTCTTGCTGCAAAGCTACGGCTTGTCACTTCCAAGTTTGCGTAACTTTACCCGCATGGAGGATTTTCGTTTAAAAAAATGGCGTCTCATACTTGGCAAAGAATCAGACCCACAAGGAGAGGTGGAGATTGAAGGCGATGCTTCTGGCATGGACAATGTGTTGGAAGCCCTCTACAACACAGAGCGTAAGGGCGGCCTCGGTGCTTCCGCTCCCAATGTCAACCGCTGGTTGGGCGACATCCGACAGTATTTTCCAACAACAGTCGTACAAGTGATGCAGAAGGACGCCGTGGAGCGCCTCCAACTCCAGTGCCTGCTCTTAGAGCCAGAGCTTCTGCAAATGGTGGAGCCAGACGTGAGCTTAGTGGCCACTTTGCTTTCATTGAACAAGGTCATGCCCCAAAAGACAAGGGAAACTGCCAGGATGGTCATAAAGAAAGTCGTAGAAGAGCTTGAGAAGAAACTGCGCAATCCTTTAAGGCAAGCCATCGAAGGTGCGCTGAATCGCTCCGTACGCAATCGTAGGCCCAAACTCAATGAAGTGGATTGGAATCGCACAATTCGACTCAATTTAAAACACTATCAATCTGATTATCAGACAGTTATACTAGAAACTGTCATTGGGCACGGTAGAAAGGGACAATCTCTGCGTCATGTAATACTGCTCGTAGACCAAAGTGGCTCGATGGCGTCTTCGGTAGTCTATGCCGGGGTGATGGGCGCTATCATGGCCTCGCTAAAGTCAATCCGTACACATTTTATCGCTTTCGATACGGCGGTAGCTGATCTGACCAACGACCTGAAAGACCCTGTTGACCTACTGTTCGGTGTACAACTTGGAGGCGGCACCGATATAAACAAAGCGATGGGCTATGCACAAGGGTTGATACGAATCCCCGCTGACACGATAGTGGTATTGATAAGCGACCTTTACGAAGGCGGCAACCAAGATGAGTTTATCAAAAAGGCGGCAGCTGTAAAAGCCTCTGGCGTAAACTTTATCGTACTACTGGCATTGGACGATAAAGGCGCACCATCCTTTGACAAAGCACTGGCGGCTATCCTCGCTACGCTCGGCATTCCCAGCTTTGCCTGTACTCCCGACAAATTTCCTGGGATGATGGAGGCGGCTATTGCTAAAAAGGATTTGAGCCAATGGATCAGCCAACTCCGCTGAACTTCAAATTCAAAGCAAATCCAATTTCAAAGCATCCCGCTTTGAGCAAAGAATTTCTACTTTTGCGACACCTTATTTAAGTGATGGTTGCTAAGGATGAGAAAACGGTCTATGGTTATCCAATAAAATACTAATCAAACGGATTTCCAATGGCAAGCATTTTCAGTAAGCCCGAAAGTTTATTTCCCCACCAATTTGAAATTATGGCAAATACTATGGTTGAAGTAAAAATATTCTCAGGAACAAACTCTATCTACCTTTCGGAAAAGATAGCGGACTATTATGGGCAAGCCCTCGGCGATATTTCCGTGAACCGTTTCAGCGACGGCGAGATGCAGCCGGTCGTCAACGAGTCGGTGCGGGGTGCCTACGTCTTCCTCATACAATCCACCTTTGCGCCTTCCGAAAACCTGATGGAGCTTTTGCTGACGATTGACGCCGTGAAACGTGCATCTGCTGGATACATTACCGCCGTCATACCATACTTCGGCTACGCCCGCCAAGACCGCAAGGACAAGCCCCGTGTTCCTATCTCCGCAAAGCTCATCGCCGAATTGCTACAGGCCGCTGGAGCCAACCGGGTAATGACGATGGACTTCCACGCCGATCAGATTCAAGGCTTCTTTGACATACCAGTTGACCACTTGAAGAGCGAGGCCATCTATATGCCGCACCTCGAAAAAATGGACCTTTCCAATGCCTTGTTCGCCTCGCCTGACGTGGGTGGCGTGAAGCGGGCCAGGACCTACGCCAAGCATTTTGGCAAAAACCTCGTCATTTGTGACAAGTACAGAAAAAAGGCCAATGAGATTGCCGAGATGACCGTCATAGGCGACGTGAAGGGAGCCGACGTTATTTTGGTGGACGACTTGGTGGACACCGCAGGGACGCTCTGCCGTGCAGCGGATATTATCATGAAAGAAGGGGCCAATAGCGTCCGGGCAATTTGCACACACCCCGTGCTGTCCGGGAAGGCTTTTGAAAATATCGAAAAATCGGCGCTGCTGGAGCTGCTCGTTTGCGACACCATACCCATTGCGAAAGCAAAACGGCCTGAAAAGATAAAGGTGCTCTCCACTGCGAAGCTTTTCGCAAGGGCAATACGCAACACCCACGAGCACCGCTCGATTTCAGCTTTGTTCATTGAAGGTTAAACGGCCAGTGCTTTTATTGTTGGCTTGGACATCGGTAGTTGTGATGCCCAAGGTCAATCATAAATCTTCACCGTCGTCTTCAATCTCGCCGGTAAATGTGCTCAAGAATTCGCCGATGGCTTTCATAGCACTGCTTACTCGGTCATAGTCCACTTTGTAGTGGATAAACTTCCCATCCCGCACCGTCTCGACGATGCCAGCAGACCGCAATATGCGCAGGTGCTGAGACGTGATGGACTGCTCCAACTTTAAAGTGTTGTAGATTTTGTTGACATTGATAGTCTCGTGTTCGTCAATGAACTCGAGAATTTGCATGCGCAACGGATGCGCCAACGCCCTGAGGATCTCTGATGACACCTGTAGCTTGTCATCGTTGATGCTTACCTTAGCCTTTCTCATAGAAGTCAGTATTTTTTGGCAAAAACGAAGTTGTGTGGCAAATATGCGCTAAAAATTTATCTTTTCAAAAAAGTTATAAAAAAATGCTGTAAGCCCACGGGAGGTTTACAGCATTTTTTGAAAAGCCTTACAAGCATAAAATTGGGGGAGACGGCTTCGATGATTAATGCGCACGTTTAAGCCGGTTGCTTCTTTGTCAAGCTTTTTTCATTGAGGGATTATTGATTACCATTTAATAACAAGCAGCTCATACCGTGAAGCGGTACAAGGCCCAGTAAAAAACTGCAAGGAAAATTAGGCAGCCAGATCTTCCACTAATTTGGAGATTTGCCCTAACCGGTCCTTGTCCAAACCGTAAAAAATAAATTTGCCCTGTCGCTCTGTGGCAACGACACCGGCCCTACGAAGGATAGCCAAATGTTGGGAAGCCACTGACTGCTCAAGCCTCAATTTGATGTAAATGTCGGTGACGGTCATCTTCTCGTTCTCTTCCAGCAGGTCAATAACGCGCTGGCGGAGCTTGTGGTTGATGGCACGAAGCACCAACACGGCTTTGCGCAGCTCTGCGTAGTCGAGTTGGATCTCTTCTTTTCCCTTCTTGAGCACAATGGTCTCGCTCTTTTGCTTTCTCATATTATGTTTTATTTTAAAAATTGGTTAAAAAATTGTTGAAACCAACATCAAGTTTTCTCAAATTAATAAAATCTTCATACCTGCAAACCAAGAACTATACCAATCGAAGTGATGCAAGTCCTTTGTAATGCTTAAAATGCGTGAAATCAGTGCGAAAATAAAAGCACATTTTTAAAATTCAAAGAAAATTAAAAGTAAAATTTTTTATTATATGAATTCTTTTGGTCTGAAAATCAGTAGTTTAGCTCAATATTACCCGTGAGGAAGTAATGTTTGGGGGTTTCAAATATTGTGGAACGGAGTAGGCAGTATCTGCAAAATTCTTATTCTTAAAAGCCTTCATGGAAGCTTCTATTAAATGCACTGAACAACAATTTTTCACCACGCTGAATTTCGCCAAAGGGCTGGTTAACACCATCTTGCACTTATCAGCACCGTTTCCAGAAAAAATAATTCGCTGCCCATCGGCGAAAATCCCCCCAAAGGAATCTGCGGAAATTACCATCGGATTTGGCGCTATCAGCTCAGTGCCATCGGCATCAAAAATGGCCGTATAAACCTCCATACGGCGGGCATCAATCATGGCGCAGTACAACGCTTCGGGGTCTTGGTCTGCTGCGCTGGCGGCACGGGCGAGGGCTGCCAAGGTGCTTACTTTCATCAATGGCTTGTCCAAGGCATAGCAAAGCCCCTTTGCCGTTGAAAAGCCTACCCTAAGCGAAGTGTAAGACCCAGGCCCCTCGCTCACAGCCACCCCGTCGAGGTCGTTCAAGCGAAGCCCTGCATCGGCCATGCAGCGCTGGATGAGCAGCGTGATGACCCTGCTGTGCTCGTTCTGCTCCGTTGACTCGTGCAGCGAAAGCAACTTTGAGCCTTGGCTCAGGCACACGGAGCACACGTCCGTTGCCGCTTCGATGTTCAAAATCAATGGATTTGTCAAATTCGTAGTGTTGGGTTTGAAGGTTAAGCGAGTTTAGAAGATTTAGTTTGTATACCCCCAGAGGGTGTTCTATCAACTGTGCCAAGGTCAAAATCATAATTTCTTTATAGTCAAAAGAACTCCTTGTGAAGCATGCAAAAGTATCGATATTTCAGCCAGGGGTAGAAGAATACTTGGTAGCTGATATGATGAGCGGCAAGAGCCTTCCCAAAGATTCATCAAGCGGATACTCGAAGTGGGTTGGAGGGCTAGTTGAGCCACCAATTTTGGTAGGAACGCCTTGATGGCGATGAGAGCAACTGCCGCAACGGTAAGGCCCAAAGACCCTCCGCAGCGAGTATAGGCCGATTGACATATCTCCGAGCCGTGACCGCAACCTTACCTACGGCGACATTCGCAGGCACCTCATGGGGCTGTACGGCGTGGAGATGTCCGACGGGCAGAATATTAGAAAATCCTTTTCGGCAAAATCTATTTAGTTCTGCCTCCTGCGATTGCCCCCACCACCATCGGAGACCCTGACACCAACCTTGCTCAACAGCACCCAAAGCAACAACCCCACGAAGGCGATGATGATGCCGAGTACCAAAAACAGGGCGCCGATGACAGGGATGACAAGGCCCAACACAATAAACAATCCACCAATCAACATGACGATGAACCCAACAAAGCCAAGGCTGAGGCGCTGTATCCATTTTGCTGCTTGGCGCAATCTATTGGTCTGCTTGTCCCACCATGCCTTTAATCGGCTGGTGCGTTTTTCTTTTTTGAAATGCTTGGTAGTTGCCGCCTTCTGTGTGGCTTGAACGGCAGGAATGGCTTGGCTGAAGGCATAGGCCGCACTTGAAGCGGCAGTGAGTGAGGGTATGAAAACGGCAAGGAACAATGCCGTGCAAAGCGTCAATAGCAAGTTGATTTTCATTGAAATAAAGGAGTTTTGATTTTCAATAATTATGCTTGGTAGCATAAAACTGATGCCGCATTAACTGCTGCGCCCCTATTTACCGAAGGAAAAAATTACTTGTGGCCGCTCAAGGATTTGGGAGGCCACAAGGCTCAAACTTTTTCTGCCGCTCGCTTCCGCCATATGACGCCTGCCACGCCTATCACGAACAAAATCACGGCAATAATTTCCGCTTGTGTCGGCTCGAAACCTGCAATCTTGTAGGTGGCATTCACCCTGATTTTTTCAATCCAAAACCGCTCGAAGCCATTGAGAATCAAGTAGATAAAGAAAATGATGCCCGGCACTTTCACCCGCTTTCGGATGGCCCAAAGGAACCCACCGATGCCCAATGCGGCAATCAATTCATACAACGGTGTGGGGTAAACGGGGTTGGCCAATCGGGTACAATGCAGCCAGGTGCAGCCCTCGATAGAGATGCCAGCTTTGTTGACGTTGTGCGGATAATCGTAGGCCCAAAACCAATCGGGCAGAAACCACCAGCTGGGCTGTGCAGCGGCGTCAATGCCCCAATCGCCATCGCCGGAGAGCTGGCAACCGATACGCCCCACGCCGTAAGCGATGATGAGCGCCGGGGCAACTGCATCAGCCGTGGGCCAGAAGGGGATATTGTGCTTGCGCAAGTACCAAGTAACGCCGAGGTAGCCACCGATGAGGCCGCCGTAAATGGCCAAACCGCTGCCGGAAAAGAAAGTGCCGATGGGGTCGTCAAAGAACCCAGCTGGCTCTTCGAGGATGGCAAAAATCTTTGCACCGAGTATACCGGTGACAGCGGCGATGATGGTAAGATCGCCAATGCGGTCGTGCGGATATACTTGGGTGATGACCTCTTTCGGTTTGGGCAATGCCTGCTTTTTGCGTTCCCACCAGCGCATGGCACCGAATAGGGCAGCGGCAGCAATACCTGCTGGCCAATTGCCTTTCATGGACAACAGCACATCGGCAGCGTCCTGCTGGAACTCCGCAAAATGCTGGAAAATATAGACGAACTTGAAGCCGATGAGAAAGCCGAAAAGGGCATTGGAGGCTATGTCCCAGACACTGGCGGGTTCGCCAATGGTGGTCTTGACATTGGTAGGCTGGTAAAGCCCCTCCTCCGCCTTGCGCTTGAGTTCCAGGTAAAAAAACAGGGCTGCTGCCAGGATGGACACCACGAGCATCACGCCAAAAGTTTTGAAAATGGAAGTCCAGTTGTCGGGCTGCGAGCCGAAGATGTCGTGGAAAAGATAGGAAAGGTCTGGGTACATAAAGTGTTTGTTTTTGCTGCCTATCGGCAACGATTGGGGCAAAGATAGTCCGAGTTTTTAAACAAAAAATCAGGCGAGCAGGGCCTGCATGAGTTGGTGGAAGTCGTCGGCCTCATTGTAGAGTCGGTCGGAGTAGCTGGTGGCCCGGAAGGTGAGCAGGTGGGGCCTGTCGTTGCGCAGCATCAGTTCAATGGTAATATTGCCGTAGCGCTGGTCAATCTTTTGACCCTCAACCAAGGTTTGGCGGGGCTTTAAGTAGTGCCGTTGCACGGTCTGTACCCAATCTTTTTCCGACCAGGTACGAGCATTGGAAAGCTGCGGGCGGTAGTTGAGTGCCAGCATTTTTTCTTTGAGAAAATCGAGCAGGTGGGGGGCATCCTGTTTTTCGTGGTCCAATCGGTCGAAGTGCAGGGCAAAGCCGTTGGAAGAGTCTGTTTGGAGGAAAGTCAGTGCAGCGTCCACGCCAACTGGATTGGATTGGTAAATAGCGTACTGCTCGGCCAATAGGCCGAACAAGCGGCGGCAGGGGAGCGAGCCTTTCCATTCCTCGTAGGCCACTTGCTCATCGGCGCTCCGCTCCAATATTTCATTGAAAATGGGCCGGGAGGCGGAGCTTTCCTGCGCCTCCCGAAAGAAGTCCTTGAAGTAATCCCAGATATTGGTCATGATTGACAATGTCATTTGGAAATCAGTAAATCGAAGCTTCACAGCTGTAAATAGAGGAGTAGAAAAATTTCCCAATTTCCATTTTCCAATACCCCTCCAAACTATTCCGTGCCCCCGCCAGCTGTATCGGCAGCTATGGCTGCTTTGTTGATGGAAGCCATTTCTTTGTCAATATAGTAAAGGCTCTGCGGCCCGTCGCCGATGAGGCGGATGCGGTCGAGTACGGTGCGCATGGTCGCCTCTTCTTCCCGCTGTTCGTTGACGTACCATTGTAGGAAGGTCTGTGTGGCGTAGTCGTTCTCTTTGTTGGCCAAGGTGATGAGCTTGTTGATGCTCCCCGTCACTTTTTGCTCATGGGCGTACACATCTTTGAAAATAACCTGTACCGAGTCGAAGTGGTGGGGAGGCTGCTTGATGGCGGGCGTGAGGGCAAATCCGTCCACATCGGCCAAGTACTCGAATATTTTGAGCATGTGCATGCGCTCCTCATCCGATTGCCGCTTGAGGATGTCGTAGCAGCCTTTGAGGCCCTGGCTATCGCACCAAGTGGCCATGCTGAGGTAGAGGAACGAGGCGTAACCTTCAAACTCGATTTGCTGGTTGAGCGCTTCTTCCATTTTCTTTGAAATCATCATGTGTTAGCTTTTTTACTGGTTGAGTATTCTTGCTTGATTGTTTATCAAAATGTTGAACTACGTAGAACGGCGCAACTGGAGTTTGGTTTGTGCAAAAGTCAAGTTTCCGAATGAATGGGGTGTTTCGGGCAACAGTTTTTTATCAACAAAATGAAAAGGCAGCCTCGTTGTTGTGGGTTGGCCAATAAAATATTGCGATTTGTTGCGAAGCAATGAATACCCGCCATGCGGTATGTGGAAAAATCGAATTCGCTGGACAGATATTTTAGCTAATTTTGCCCGGCAGCCGATGAGGAACAAAAAAAAAATAGGCTGGACTGGATGTTTTGGTTTTGAGATAATAGGATGAAGGCAGCGCCAAGCATGTGGCAAAATCCAAATATCACAATCTCCCAATATCCAACTTCGCACTGGTTAAACGAGCTATATGGGAAAAATCATCTCGCTATTGAACCACAAGGGCGGCGTGGGCAAGACTACGAGCACCATCAACATAGGCGCAGGCTTGGTAGAGTTGGGCAAAAAAGTGCTGCTCATTGACCTTGACCCGCAGGCCAACCTTTCCCTTTCATTGGGCATCCCCCGGCAGACCAACACGATTTACGAGGCACTCCGTGGCGAATCGGAACTGGAGCCTTTTAACATCCGGGAGAACTTGGACGTGGTAATGTCCACCCTCGACCTCTCAGGCGCAGAGATGGAACTCATCAACGAGGCAGGCCGGGAGTACATCCTGAAGGAGCTTTTTGAACCCATCAAAGACGACTACGACTTCATTATCATTGACTGCCCACCTTCCCTCGGCCTCTTGACGCTGAATGCACTTGGCGCCAGTGATTATGTCTATATCCCTCTGCAGACGCAGTTTTTGGCCCTGCAAGGTTTGGCAAAAATCAAGCAAGTGATAGACAAGGTGAAGTTCAGGTTGAACAAAAACCTCGAAATTGGCGGGGTCATTGCCACCATGTACGATGCCCGCAAGATTTTGAACCGGGATGTGGTGGACACTATCAAGAAATATTTTGGCGAAAAAGTCTTTGAAACGCTGATTCGTGACAACGTCTCCTTGGCCGAGGCACCGTCGCAGCGCACAGACATTTTCAATTACAATAGGAACAGCATCGGCGCACAGGACTATATGAACTTGTGCAAAGAAATATTGGTAAGAATCGAAGCGGGCAAGTAATTTTGTTTGAATTGTTCGAGAAGTTTGCGTTGTTCGATTATTGTTTCACATCAATCAATTCAAACCCATCAATTTCCTCAAACTATTATCTGTAGCATTTTGAGCAAAAAGAAATTCACCGACGGACTCGAAAGTCTGTTCTCCATTGACAACAACAAGGAGAGCGGGCAGGGTACTACCTTCTTGGAGGGGGCCAACCCCGACGAGATGCGACCCGGTGCGGGCAAGCCTGCCGCAGCGAAGCCGTCTCATCGAAAGAACTTTACCACCGACCTCGACTCCCTGCTGCAAGAAGCCATGCAAGAGTCCTTCGAGGAGCAGTTGCAGGAGCGGGAAACTGCTGCCGCAACGGCCAGTGCTGCAAACAAAGCCCAACCCTTCCACCAGCAGGCGCACCGCCGTAAACCGCTCGGTGGCCTCGACATGCTTATCCGCCGTACCGTGGAGCAAGGTGCTGTGGCAGAAGACCCATTGACTGGCACCCGCCGCTTGACTGTAACATTCGACAAGGAAAAGCTCAATAAACTGAAAACTATCGCCCGAATGGAAAAGGCGTACCTCAAGGATATTCTCGGCGACATCGTGGAGGAGTACATCAGGCGATATGAGAACCAGAAGGGGAACGTTGAATGATAGTTGGCAGTTTTGACACTGTCATCTTGCCAAAAAAAAAGCGCAACCACAAATATTTGGTGGTTGCGCTTTTTCATTTTAGTTGAAACAACTGCATTAACTGTCAATCCCAAAGGGGTGAACCAAACTGCCAACTGAATTACTTTCCTTTGATTTTCTGAATCAACTCCTCCGTTGCCGAATAATCTTCATTGGCAGCTTTGGCGAGTTCAATGGCTTTTCTTGCATTTTTTAGCGCCTTGCGCTTCTTGCCAAGCTTGTAATAAAGGCTGGCCACCGTGTCGGTATTGGCGTAGTTTTTATCCATTTTAACCGACTGCTTCGCCCAGCCAAGGGCGTAGTTCAGTTCTTCTTTCCCATCGGAAGTCTCGTAAATCAACCAAGCCATTTCATTGAGTTCCACCCAATCCTTTGCGGGATACTTCTTGAATTGTTCATCGGTCACTTTGGCGAAGTTCTTCCAGTCTTCACGCTGGGCGTAGAAGCCCATTTTCAATTGGCCAGACATCTGGCCTGCCCGCTCAGGGTAGGTTTTGGCGTAGAGTTCCTCCACTTTTTTCAGATCGGCCTCGGTCTCCGCATGGGAGATGGTGTTCTGCACCAATTCGTCTACCTTGGCGGTCACGGCCTCTTTGCCAAATTTGTCCTCGAACAGCTTTTTGTATTTTAACAGATAGTCTGCCATCTTGGAGTCGAGGTCGCTGACCATGTTGAAGATGAACGAGAGGTTATCGTCGGTGCCCCATTCCTTTTGCGTAGCAAGGTATTCCTCGGCAACTTGCACATAAGTGCCGTCCATCGCATCGAAGCGGGTCTGAGCGAGGTTGCGCAGCAATTCAGGTGAACGGTCGCCCTTTTCGTAGCGTGCCGTAATGGTACCAGCGTTGCGGTTGGGGTCGTTGGCGGCGTCAGCAAGGCCGATGAGCAGGTCGGTAGTGTGATAGCCGACCGCCCGGTGTACCACCTTCCCGTCAGAATTGATGAACAGCAGCGTGGGGTAGGCTTGTATGCCAAACTCTCTTGAAAGGCCGACGCCCTCCCCTTTTTCCATGTCCATTTTTACGTTGATAAATTTGGCGTTAAAATGCTCCCCTACTTCATTTTGGGTGAAAACGTCCTTCGCCATCTTCTTGCAAGGGCCGCACCACTCGGCGTAGGCGTCCATGAAGATTAGCTTGTTTTCCTTTTCGGCCATTGCCTTTAACTCTTTCCAAGTCCCTTTTGAGAATTGGATGCCCTGGGCGAAACTGTTGCTGCCCAAAAGCAGCGTAAAAGCCAATAAAATCAGGTATTTCTTCATTGTTGTAAATTGATGGTTTCATTGCCTTATTGCTTCATTGTTGGGGTATTGGTAAACAATGAAGCAATGAAACAATAAAGCCATGCTTTTTTAGCTTTCAATCTGTTGGATAAGGTTTTCGATGGACTGCACGGCCCCATTGTCAATCGTTTCGCTGGATTTGACCATCTCCATTGACTTGTTAG
>JANPLH010000304.1:0-5467 GCA_031426435.1 Saprospiraceae bacterium
GGAAATTAACTTCAAATGAATTACTGGTGGGCAAAATCAAGCACGGATTCCCTGTTTTTCAACAAAAAGCTAGCTTCCTTGGAACGGCTTTGCAGGGCAGCCACGGTCTGCCGGACGGCCTCCTTGGCGGGCGTTACGCAGTAGCCAAGTTCGTCCTTTGCTTTTTGGCAGGAGATAATGGCATGGGTCGTGAATTTTTTCGCAATGAAAGTGGTGATGAAAGGTTTTTTGCCGGTCAGTTTCGATCGTATTTCCTCCACCCATCCTATCAGAAACATGAGTGGGTATGGTATGCGGGTGAGGTTGAAATGCCTTCCCGTGAGTTCTTCTACGAAATTGAAAAGCTTGAAATAGCTGAGGTTTTCGCCGCCGAGGATATAGCCTTCGCCGCTCCTTCCCCTTACCATTGCTTGTATCATCCCGTTTACCACGTCATGGACAAAAGCATAATTTGCAATGGTTTTGCCGTTGCCCGGCACGATTCGCCAAGTGCCCTCCAGCATCCCTTCGATAATGCCTGTGATACTGTTGCCATCGCTCTTGATGCCCGGCCCAAAGACCCGTGAAAAATAAACAAAGACCACTTCCAACCCGTAGTCCAGGTATTTTTTGCTGACTTCGACTTGCCGGAACTTCGACACCTCATAAGGGTCGGTCAAATTGGCACCATTGTCTGTTCGCTCGTCGAGGGTTTGGTTTTGGTGCGACAATCCGAAGACGCCGCAAGAAGAAACCACCACCACCCGCTTTACCCCTTTGCGAAGGCAGGTTTTCAGCAAGTTATCGGTGCCGACGACGTTCACCTCGTGAAACCCATTCGGGTCTTTTGCCCAAAAACCCACCAAAGAAGCGAGATGGAACACGGTTTCGCAACCTTCCAAGGCCGATTCGAGGGTCTCTGCATGGCGCACGTCTCCAAAAAAGACGTTCACCGGCAGGTAATCGAGCGAATGGGCGTCGGTGCCTTTCAGCATCAGGGCATTCACCTCGTATCCCTTGTTCAAGAGTTCCTCCGCAAGATGGTTGCCGATATATCCGTTTGCACCTGTGATAAGCGTTTTCATTTATTTTGATTTTTAAGTGAATAAAAAGCGGACAAATCCGATGTTGTTTTCAATCCTTCAACACCATTTCAACCGTTGTTAAACCGACATCCACATCCATGCTTTTGAGCACCTGGTTTTGATAATAATAAATGGATTTCCGACCCCTCGAATTCTGTTTTTCATAGACGTTGGTAGCCGATTTTTTAATCGGATGAAATCCGCCATATTCTTCCGAATAAGCCGATGAATAACCACTTGGCTCCCCGAAAATCATCATGGCCGCTGAGTATCGAATGGGGCCGTCGAAGGTGGATTTTAGTTTGCCATCCTTGCAGAATTGGTATTTATTACCGACCCTTTTGGTCGTGGTGGTTATGTATGGCCTACCGTTCATGGTAATGTCCACTTTTGAATTTTCCAGTTCATTGTTTAAATAAATAGACTTGACATTGAAGTTCATGCGCACTTCTGCGATGATTTTGACTTTAATATCCATGTTGTTATAATAAACGGTATAATCACTGTCAACAGCCTTCAGGGCGGTAAATTCCCCAACGGAACCGCCATTGTGCAATATGTTAAACCGAATCGCATCCGCTGGTTTTGAATCAATTAGCGGCAGCAGGATAAAACATTGGAACAGTATGGAACTCCACATATCAATTTGTTTTAGGGTTAGGGGAGGCTCATTTCTGAGCTTCCCCTAATGATTTCATTCCGTTTTTGAAGGAAAAATCCACGAGCCACGGGGTCAGCATTTGCAGCCAATAATATGCCTTGCCTTTCAGTCCCACGATTTTCTTGAAACTTCGGCTTTTGATGGCATCGAGTACAGTGCGAGCTGTGTCCGCAGGGGTGTCAACAAACATGCTGTCGTGCATTTGCAGGTTTGCCCAGGAGCCGTCGGCGTGAATCACTTTTTTCTCTGGGTCGTTCTTCGTCATGCCCACATAAACGATGCCCACATGCACGCCATGCACCGCCGTCTCTACCCGCAAGGTCTCGGCCAAAGCGGTCAGTGCCATTTTCGACATGCAATAGGGAGCGGCGTTAGGCATCCCCCGAAGCCCGGCAAGCGACGAGATGAATATCACGCTTCCCCTGCTGGTTTTGAGGTGTGGCAATGCCTCCAGGGTAGGGTACACGGCTCCCAAAATATTGCTGGTAAATACCTGTTGAAAAACCACAGGGTTTATGTTTTCAAAATGCCCCCTCGCCCCCACGCCCACGTTGTTCACCAGAATATCTATCCCGCCGTATTCGGCTCTAGCATACGCCATAAGTTCCTTGCAATCATCTGTCTTTGATACATCGCCATTAAAAGCGGAAACAGCATATCCAGCATGTTTAAATTCCGATAAAGTAGCATGCAATTTATCCACGCTCCGGCCATTGATGATGACGCTTGCGCCGTTCATGGCCAGATGCTGGGCGATGGATTTTCCAATTCCCATTGTGGAACCGGTAACGATGGCTGTTTTTCCTGTGAGTTTCATGTGGCGGTATAATTATGCAAAATTGTATTGACTACTTTTAATTATTGATGAGACTTGTTTTAGTGGCTAATTAGTGGCGCTTTGGTTATATGGTCAAAAAATCGTCGCAAGCCAAATTGTAATGAGTATGAACCCTATTATTGCCATAACTAACCAAAATATCAGCATCCCTATTGCTATTTTCCTGCTAATTTCTCCCATCCTTTGATCCTTGCCCGTACTATTGTTTTTAGCATATTTCCCAAGTGCTGTTGCCGTTATTAATGAGAGCAATCCAAGTAGCAGCATAAAGCTCAAACCAGGGATTAAGCCGAGCAATGTCAACCCAACGCCAGCCACCAAAGCTATCATGGCCCCCTTGCCCGGCTCGCCCTTTTTTTCGGCCCGCATCTCCTTTTTCCATTTGGCGTAGGCAATAAGGCTTTTGAAAAAGCCCTTGCCTTTTCCTTGCCTGATTTCTGATTTCTGCTTTTTATCATGGTTAAGCCCTTCCTTGTCAAGTGCTGTTCCCAAATCGGTAGATCGGGCAGTCATTGGGCGGCTGGCGGCATAAAGGCTGCCGACCGGAAAATTGGCGATGCCTGTGAAAAAAACGGATGAAACGAATAGGATGAAAAAAGTAACTGTTGTTTTCATAATTGCTCTTTTTTAGGTTCGTGCATTGCACCTATCTGCAGGTTTTTTTAGCCTTTAAGACGAACTACTGTCTCTGTCGAACTAGGTATTTTCTGTCCAGCCTCCTTTTCTGATTTTTTACAAGACAAACCTACAGGCCTTCTGTCCTCCCTCCAAAGACAAATAATCCCGTTTGCCATGAAAAATATCAGTACATTGTGCGAGAAAAATCATCGTAAACACCTGTCCAACTGTTGTTTATGAAAATGAATACGCCATGAAAACAATTACCCTTTCCCCTTCTAAAATGGCCCGAATGCTGGCCTTTTTGACCCCAGAAGAATTCAAATCCCTCGGCTTGTGGCTGCAATCGCCCTGGGCCAACACCAATAAAAAGCTGGTATCGCTGTACGATATCCTACAAAAATACCATCCCGATTTCCCCGCAAATGCAATGGACAAGGCGCAGCTATTCAAAAAGCTGTACCCCGGCAAGGCGTTCGACGACAAATGGATGCGCAACCTGATGGCGGCCATGTGCAAGCAGGTGGAGCAGTTCTTGGTTCACCAGCGCTTGGAAAGCGACGATTCCCTTTCCGCACAATTATTGGCGAAGGAGTACCTCAAAAGGCACGAGGGCGAATGGCACGAAAAATTAGTGAATGATATCATTGACAACCTGGAAGCAAAAAAGGCCAAGGAAACCGAAGACTTCCTGCTTCTAGGGCAACTTCACGGCGAGCTTTATGAGCGGCCCCAATCAACTCGACTTAAATCAAGCCAGGCACTGCTGCTGGCTGCCGACCGCTACCTCGACTGCTTTTACGGCCTCCACAAATGGCGGTGCGTCACCGAATTGAACGAGCGGCAACTGATTTTGCCAGAAGGTACTCCACCGACTTGGGACATCTCGCAATTGGAGCAACAGACGCAACACCTTGATATCCCAGCCCTTGGGATTTACAAAGAAAGGCTGGGCCTGACCCGTTCCCTTTCCATGGAAGGATACCTTCATTTAAAAACGGAGGTTTTTACCAAGTTCGAATACCTGTCCGAAAAGGATAAGCGGATACTGCTGTTTTACCTGATAAACACGGCCATCCAATTATGGCTGAAAGGCCATGTTCAAATCATGGGCGAGCTGCTGGAACTGTACAAGACGGGACTGGAGGAAGGCTTGTTCGTCCATTACGGCAGGTTATTGGAAAGTGTGTTTTCCAATATTGTAACCATTGGCAACACCCTTAGCAAATTCGATTTCACAAAAAGTTTTGTCAATGAAAATGCAAGCAAACTGGCACCCGAAATGCTGGAAGATGGAAGAATATGGGCAACTGCACATACCTTATTTAAACAGCATGATTTTAAGGAATCCATCATCTTGCTTTCCACCCACGCATTTGCCAACCATCTTTTTTCATTGCAAGGAAAGGTTCTCCTTTTGGAATCCTATTTTGAAGCTTGTAAAAAAGATGATTCCTACTTCTTATTCTTTCTGGATTTTGTAGAAGCATTTAAGAAATATATCCATCGTGACCAATTGCTTTCAGAAGGAAGGAAAGCGGCCTACCTTAACTTCATCAAGTACAGTACTATTTTGTTGAAAAAAATAGTCGAAAAAAAATGGGTTGGAAAGTGGTTGGAAAATTTTGAGAAACAAATCAACGAGGAGGAATTCATGCAGGGCAAGCAGTGGATTTTGGAAAAATTGGGCGAAATAAAAGATGGGCTGCCAAGCTGACAGCCCACCTCACTAATCAATTTGAGATAATTTCCTGAATAACAATCCAGCCACTCGTTGCATCGCCACAATCAGTCGCAAACGAGAAATCGTAAGTGCCCGCTTGCAACCCGCTGAACGAAATCTCGGAATTCGCAGCAGTAAACACCTGGCTCTGGAAGCCATCGCCTACCCGGTAGTATTTCGCAAAATACTGGTTGCAGCCCCCCGTGCAATCGCTCCAATTGAAGGCTATTTTGCCACCATTATTGGAGAGAATGGCAAGGTTGGCGGGTTCTGGGCAGGTTTGGCTGCTCGCTGCGGCATTGGTGAAACACAGCGCAAACGGCGTTGCGGCAAGCATCATTAAAACAAGCATCTTAGTCATAGCACAAATAGTTTAATTAGGTGAATAAATGCCCCGATGCCCACCGACAGGCAAAAACTGGCCAGGCCCCCGACGGGTCGTGTGGGCGGTACGGGGTGTGATTTTTTATGGTTTGGTTAGTTGTACCTGTTTTGCATCCTCTGTCTGCACCACCCCGACCTCGGCAAGGGCGCCGCTTTGTCATTCCCGTCGGGAAACTGCG
>JANPLH010000305.1:0-18318 GCA_031426435.1 Saprospiraceae bacterium
CAACTGGGCCAGGCTGCCTATTTGGTGCCGGGTGGAGGCCCGCAAGAGGCCCGTTGCCTCGGCAGCGCTCGATGCCCCCTTTTCACCCACCGCCACGATTTGGCCGATAGTAGCTTGGTAGCGCTGCACAAGGTTTTCAAAATCGGTGGCGTCCCAGTTGGCCGACACCGGGGCGAAGCGCCGCCACAAGGCCCGCCGCTCATCGGAGGAGAAGGACGGGATTTCCACCCGGAGGTCGGCTGTGCCCGGCAGCGGCGGGGCGAACTGCCCCGGCTCGCAAGTGAAAAACTGGAGGTGGAAGCCCGGCACGGGCAGCCGCCAGTCTTTTTCCAACACCGAATCGCCTGACCAGGCCAGCGCACAGCCGTTGAGGAAAGCCTGCCGCTGGGCGTGCAAAAAGACCGTCGGCCAACGCTCCGTGGGTATGCGGTCGCAGTCGAGCGCCAGCAGGGGCATCCCAAGCTGCCGGGCCACGTAGGCCGCAAAGCTGCGCCGACCACTGCCGGGCGGCCCCGACACCAGCAGCCGAAGCCGCTGCCGTTGCCCGCCCTCCATCATTTTTTGAATAAAACGCACGGGCGTCGCCAGGTCCCAGTTTTCGAGCGGCTCGCGCAAGGGGTGGAAATGGGCGGCTTGCCCCAGCACCTCGTCGAGGCCGTCCGAGCCGAGCAGCCAGTTGCGGAGGTGGGGGTCGCACTCGAACAGCGGCGGCTCGCCCCTGCCGTTTTCACGCTCCCGCAACATGCCCCAAGCCCGCAGTGGCACTTCCGGGCCGAGCGGTAGGCTGCGCCCATGCCCGTACAGCCGCGCCGACATTTCCTCAGTGACGAAGCCCCTGCCCACATGGTCGTTCAGGTAGGCATAGACCTTACCGAGGTTCGGCTCCACCGACAGGGCCAAGCAGGCTTGCAATAGGTCCGCCTCCGCCTCCGACAGCCCGAAGATTTGCCCCAACAGCCTCAGCCGCGACGCCGGGTGTTGCCGTAGCGCGGTTTCAACCTCCTCTATTTCTTGGTTCAGCGGCTGCACTTCCGGCTCAAACTCCTGCCAAGCGGCCTCCGCCTCCGGGGTATCGTGGCTGGCTAAGTAGCCGTCCACCTCGGTATGGTAGTCGTGGGTGGCGCTGCCGTTCTGCGGCACCTGCTGCCAGGCCCTGCGCATCCAAGCGATGCGCCGCCGTGCCCGTAGCCGGACGCGCAGCAGCAGCAGGGCCAGGTCGGTCTCCTGCCTTTCTGGCTGCACGGCCCCAGGGGGCGGCAGCAGGTCCGTGTATGCGTTATGTTCGGTCATGACGTCGTTATCCATCGTGGCGCCGATTCCGCGCCGTTCACAAAAATCCGGATGGGCAAAGTTTCGCCCGCCCCGTAAGCGGCTGGCACCTGCACCTGCAACTGGCTGGGTGACGCAACCGAGAACTGCCCCGCTGCGGGCGCGCCGACCACCCTTTCGAGGCGTGTATCGGCCATATACACCTGCACGGCTTCCGTTGGCAAATCGGCATGTTGGAAAATATAGCCGTTGACCGTGAAGTTGCGGGCGGGGGCTACAGGTGCGATGCCGTCAATTCGAGGCGTCACGGCAAATGGGCATTGGTTCGACAGGTGCTCGATTTGCACCGTGGCGCCCACCGAGTTGATGCGCTGGCGGGTCACCCGCAATTGCACCGCGTAGATGCCGGGCAGCACAGGCTCCGTGTCGGGCGAGGCGGGGGCCTGCAGCCGGGCCATTTCCCGAAGGGTAAAGCTCAACAGGTCGCCCTGGACGTCCACACCCCATGCGGGACCGACGGTGCGGGGCTCGACCCATCGGGCGTTCAGCAGCAGCAGTTGCAGGCTGTCGCCCGAAAGCCCTGTGCCGAGGAAACTCACGAGGCTGTTCGCGGCGGGCGGGGCGGCCAGTGCGATGGGCGGCGCCTGCGCTGGCTGCAACAGGATGAAGCGGTTTTGTGCCTGAAAAACAAAGCTGATGGTGTTCTGGCTGCCCATGAGCCGCGGCGCCCCTTGCGTGAACACATGCGCTCCGAAGGACAAGACCCTGGCCACCCGGCGCTGGGTTTCCTCCGGCTCTAGCAACACGACCGAAAGCTCGTAGTAGGCCGAGAGCTTGAGGGGGGAATTGCCCGCCGTCCAATATTGCACCGCCTCGTTGTAGGGCAGCGGTTGCAGGGTGATTTTGAACAGGTTGTCGCGCCCCCGGATGGCGGCGGGCATGACCTGAAGGCCATTAACCATCGTATCCTCGTTTACCTCTGGATTATCGTGGAGGGCCTTGATGGCGATGCCCATCATCAGTTGCTCCTGCAAAGCGGCAGTGCCGTCGTCGCGGGTATCGTTGGCGGTGAGCTGGTAGTAGAGGTTCAGCCCCATCGGGGTAAAGCGCACCGGGGGGATGTCCCTTCCGGGTGGCGGCAGGTTTTTGTAGTGGTTGTTCTCGGCGACGTGGTAGAGGTAAAACCCGATGCCATCCTGGGTGACGCGGTTGGGTGGTTCGGGAAGCACAAGGGGCGCTGTCGGGGCCGTCCATGCAGCCGATACCTCGAAGGATTCCCGGATGAGGTTCACCATCGTTTGCGTCACGTCGGATAGGTTGAGTAATGCCATACGTTACAATTGTCCAAGTCCAAACCGGAGCTTCAGGCCCAAGCTGCTGCCGCTGCCCCCGGCGGCATGGCCGCCCGTTGGCCGCTGGGCCGTTGGCCTCGCTACGGTATTCACGGTTGTCACTGCCAGTGGCAGCACCTCCACTTTCATTTTCCCAATCACCAAGCCCTTTTGCTGCACGGGCTTTTGCTGCGCCTTCGGCAAATAGGCTGGCGCACGGCCCTCAGAGTCCGCAGGGCGCAGCGGTGCTGCTTGTTCTGCCTTGCCTTCTTTTTTCCCTTCAGTAAATGGGGGCCGCCCGTCCAGTTCCATGCCGTCGGCCTTTGTTTTTTTTGGGTAAACGAGCGTGGCCGGCCTTTCTTCCCCGGAATTGTTGTGCAGCAAGGGGGTGGCCGCCGCTGGCGGCTGTTGGCTGCCACGGGCGGGCCAGATGCGTTCTTTTTCCCCAAAAAGCAAACTGCCCACGGGCGGCGGTGCTGGGTTGGGCTGGTAGGTGCGAGATGGTGTTTTTTCTGCCAAATGAAAGCTGGGCGCATCTGCCAAAGTATCGCCCGGCAAGCTGGCCGGTGCTTTCATCGCAGCGGGTTGGCCGGTGGCTGGGTCGGGCTGCGGTCGGCGGTTTTTCCCAAGTCCAAGGTCGTCCAATGTCTCCCTGCGGGTCGGCATGGTAGCTTTTGCCTCCGGTCGCTGTTGGGCAAAATCAGGGGGAGGCATTGCCGCTGGGCCGGGGTTCGGCGTGGGAGCTGGTTGCTGTTCGGCTACCGGCATTTCGGCCACCGCATCGAAGGGGTCGCCGAATGCGCTAGCACCCCGGGCAGCAGGGTCTGGCGCCGGGGTCGCCCGAAAGCTGCCCTCGCTGGTGACCGCACTAAGCCTTGCTGCTATTTGAGAAAGATAACCCATGTTTTGAGATAATAGACATTAGATTTTAGACTTTAGACAAAAGATTAATTATCAGTGCGTTCTCTAATGTCTATGGTCTAATGTCTTATGGTCTAAAGTCTAACTACTTTCAAATTCCGATTCCACCAGTTCCACATAGCTGCGGCGCAGGTGTCCGGGCAATTCAAGGATGGCAGCGTGGCCCCAATTATAGGCCCTGGCCAGTCGGTGGACCTCCCGCATCAGCCGCTTGCGGCGGCCCATGATGGCGGACAGCAGGTAGGCCTGCATGTCGAAATGAACCAACTGCTCGTTCCCACATTCGGGGCAGCGAGCTGCAAGGTTCATGGCGAAAACGGGCGCTATCGCCCGCATGGCCTCCTGCACCGGGCCGCCCACGGTGGCGGGGTCGCCTTCCAGCAGGCAGCGCTCCAGCAGGGCCTGCTCGGCCTCATCGGGGGATAGCCCCCATACCGCCGCTTCGTCGCTGCCCGTCGGCAACCGGAACAGGGCCAGCCCCGGTAGCCGATAGACGCCCGGTTCTACCTGCTCCACCCCGTGGAGGCTGCCCTGCGATTCGTGGTGGGCCAGCAGGTCGTCGAGCGAAAAATCCAGGTCGAAGGGAGCAGCACAGGCGTTGCAGGCTAGCGTGGCCTCGACCTTTGCCCCAAAAGCATTTTTGTAAACAAGGGCCATCGCTCGGTCGCGGTCGGCGGTGGCTATGCGCAGTGCTGTCCCTGCTTCTTCGGCTGTCCCTTCTGGCATCCTGACCAACAGCCTCCCCAACAGGGCAAGGGCATCCATCGAGCCTGCTTGCCCTACCGCCAACTCGTCGTGCCCACAGATGGGGCGAAGGCACAACTGCCTTTGCTGAGGCGTGAAGCGGAGGGGAAGGAGGTGGGAGAAGGACATGGAAATTGGTAGAAATTGGGAAATTGGAAATTGGGAAATTGGAGGGCTGGAAATTTCCAATTTCTCAATTTCCCAATTTCCTTTTTAAGACTGGTTCGGTTCGGGCACTTCGAGGTCGCGCTCCCAGCCCTCGTTTTGCAGCACCATCGTCTCGAAGAGGATGGCGTTGCCATTGGCGTCCAGCTCGCCCATGGCGGTGTACTCGCTGGGCCAACTGCGATAGACCTTGTAGGTTTTTGCCACCGTGCCCTGCTCGTTGAGCAATTCGATGAGGAGGTCCTTGCGGAACTCCTTGAGGGTGATGGCCGCGTCGCCGCCGGAGGTGTCCCAGACCTTTTTGGCCCAGTTCTCGAACTCGGGGTCGTGGGTGACGCCCCTTTCGAGGGTGATGGCCTCGAACTTCCAGGTGCTCGGCGTCTTGCGCACGGTGCTTGGGTCGCCGCCCTCGCGATGCTCGACCGGCTCGGTGCTCTGCTTGAGGGCTGAGATTTTGCTGACACCCGCCACCACCTTGCCGTCCCAACGGATGCGGAACTTGAAGTTCTTGAAGGGGTCGAAGCGGTAGGAGTTGACGGTGAAAAAGGTATTTGCCATGATGGAAGGTTGATAGCGGCTGATAGCGGTTGATAAAAGTTGATAAGGGTTTCATCAACCGCTATCAGCCGCTATCAACCGTTATCAACTTTACTGTTAGACCTGAATTTGACCAGTCATTTGTTGCAGGTAGAGAATCACGAACTCGGCGGGCTTGAGCGGTGCGAAGCCGACCCATACGTTGACGATGCCGAGGTTGATGTCGTTCTGGGTAGTGGTCTCGTTGTCGCACTTGACGAAGTAGGCTTCTTGCTTCGTCTTGCCCTGGAAGGCGCCCTGCCGGAACAGGTTGTGCATGAAGGCACCGACGTTGAGGCGTATCTGCGCCCATAGCGGCTCGTCGTTTGGCTCGAACACGACCCATTTCAGGCCACGGTAAAGGCTCTCCTCGATGAACAGGGCGGTGCGGCGTACGGGGATGTACTTCCACTCGCTGCTAAAGTCGTCATCGCCGTCCATGGTGCGGGCGCCCCAGTTGACGATGCCGTTGGGGAAAATGCGGATGGTGTTGACGCCCTGCGGGTTGATAAAGCCGTTTTCACCGTCCGACAGACGGTATTCCAGCCCCGACACGCCCCGTAGGTTGGCCTCGGTGCCAGCGGGCGCTTTCCAGACGCCGCGGGTCGCATCAATCCTCGCCATGAGGCCAGCGATGGCACCACTCGGCCCAACATGCAGGTCTTGGCCGTTCTCGCGGACTGTGAGGCGGGGAAAGAAGACAGCGCTGTGGTCGTTGACGAGGCCAGTGCGCAGAGAACTGACGCCATTGGTAACATGCCCTGCCTCTGCGGCTGAGGTCCATGCCGTCAGAGGGTCCATGAGCAGGAAGGCGCGGCGGTTGCGGCAATAGGTGCTGGCATCGGACCATAAATCCTCTTGTGGCAGGCCAGCGGTGTCCGCGTCGGCGGGCAATATCATCAGGTTGAAAATATCAATTTCGCTGTCTATGACATTGTTGTAGATAAGGGTGTAGTCGGTGTCGGCGGGCGTCCCGCTGTCGGCGCCCCCAACTAAGGGTTCCGGCACGGTAGGAGGGCCGGGCGGCGTGATGTCCGGGCGGTTGGTGTTTGGAAGCGCTGGGGCTACAACTGGCGTTGTCGCCAAGACTGCCCATTTGTAGTTCACGTAGGTTGGCGCAAAACGAGGATGTAGGGGGTCCATGCTCAATCCAGTAAAGACCTGAATATCGGTTTCCACGTTAACCCCAAATTTGTTTGGCACCAAGCGGTATAGTCTTAGGTCGAACAGTGCTGCGGCAGGGTGGGTGATCTCTGCCCGGATGGAATCCCCAAGTTCCCCAGGGAATCTTCCCGATATGTCGAGTGTGGCCAAAGCACCTGCGTCATTTAGTGTAACGGATGATGTGGTTGCCGGCGAAGCCGCTGCATCTACCCGTATTACATAGCACTGCGTACCGCCGTTGAGGAAGAAAAGCCGCACGGCATGGGCCATTTCCCCCAACGAGGTATCGGAGGTGAAACTGCGGTCAAAGTCGGTATAGTTGAGGCAAAGGACCGGCTCGTCCACGGGCCCCCAACTGGTGCGCCCGATGAACACGGCGACGGAAGTGCTCACGCCCGCTATCGTCCGTACCCCGCTGGGCACTTCCTGCACATAAACGCCCGGATAAGAAACTGGTGGTTGTACTGGCATGGTGATGATGTTTTATTTTAAGGTATTATGGGAAAAAATCACAATTTTAGAAATGCATCCTTGAAGTCTCCATCCTCCACCAAATGCTCCACTACCCTTTTAATGGCAGGCAATCCGCTGTCTTTGACCAGCACCAGATTTTTCATCCAGAAATAACTACCCTGCAAAAAATCGCCTTCCTTCAGATGTTGTTGGTGCATTTTCTCCAAATAATCAAAGCTTAGAAAGGACGCATAATATTTTTCGCCACCAGATAATACCACCACGACTCCTGTTTCCCCCTCATCTGTTACACAGATTTCATCCTTCTCTTTTGCCCCCGTGGAAAGATAAATTTTGTCAATCGTCAAATTCATTGGATTGTTATTTCGCACTTTCGGCGGCTCTAAATTACTTCACCTCTTCAGTGTTGCAACCCATCATCTGACGAGCGTTAGCAATTCGGGAACAAAAACTATGGGTTCAGGAACAAACGGGAATTTCACAAATGCCGGATACGGTCAAGAAAGGCGTTTTTCATCCGTTTTGCAACCGGCACACAGCCTCCGTCCATCATGTGGATGAAGCCTCCTTTGCAGTATTTTTTCAAATAGTCGAGATTTACGAGGTAAGATTTATGGGGCAAAAAGAAATCGTAAGGCTCCAAAAGTTTTTTAAACTCTCCAAGGTTATACGAGCTTACGATATCGCTCCTGTCCTTGGTGACTATCCGGGTACATTTTTGCAGCCCTTCACACCTGAGAATGTTATGGATAGAAATAAATTCATACCCTTCTATTGTCGGGACACCAATCAGGTCTTCCTGGGCTGTCTTTCGTAACAGGCTTTGTATCAGCTTCTGACTTCTGCGGAGTTCTTCTTTATTATGGATTTTCTGGAGTGTGTTGCGTACAACGAGGTTCAAGCTGGCTATTTCCACTGGTTTAAGCAAATAACCGGCGAGGGCGCATTGAAACGCTTCTACAGCGTAGGCATTGTTTTCTGCCACAAGCACTGTCTCATAATCGTTGTTGCCTAGCCAATGAAGGCTTGTCAACGTCGGTTCCTCCAATAACAAAACATCAAAAAAGATGATATCAGGGTTCAAATCTACTATCATCATTTCCGCATTTGGCAGCGAGTCCGAAAGTCCGTCAATCTTTACGTTCGGAAATAATTTGTGAAGGTTTGTGGTCAACGCTTTTTCTGTTTTTGGTTCATTTTCAACCAAAATTGCGCTAACTGGAAAATCTGGGTGAGGAAACAGTAAGTTGTTCATCTTTTGGCTTTAATCTAAAACTTTCATGACTTGCTGCTCAAAACAGCAAGCACATGAAAAAAGAACACCTGAAATTAGAACAAGCAGACCTTGCTGACTGAAAGGGAAGAGGGAACCCCATGCGATTAGGGGAAAGCGGAAGCGGAATGCGGAAGGGTGCTTTGCTGTTAGAGGGATTGACCTGGAATTTATCATCTATGCCTTTCAGAACACCTCCGCCTTTTAACAAAGAAATCTGAGGCATCTGAATGGCATTGCTCTCTTTGGGGTTCTCCTTGACGAGGGAACTGCAATGGTTGCCATTGGCGGTCTCTTTTTTGTTTTGTGCAGATGGGGGCATTTGGTATCGAACTATAAGGTGAACTCTTACAAAATTGTACCACGGCAGACTTAAAAGTCCGTCTTAAATGGCAGGAAATGAGTTGCTTGGACGTATACATCAAACCCAGCTATACATGGTCGAGGTTCAAACAACCAAATCCTGTAGCTATTAAGCTATCTCAAAAAATATGTGAGGTAAGGTGTAGGAATATGGTCACGGCATAAAATGTCGTTAAATAATATGCCAACTTCTAACTGAGGATGTTTGATGTTAGATTTGGCCCAGAAGCCATAGGTTTTTAATGTTATGTGGCAAATGTATCTGTTCTTGATATAACATGCAACTACACAATGAAAAAAATGAAAAAAAAATCGATTGTGTGTTTTGTCAAATGCAGTTGGTCGAAAATTGTATAAGCCAATTCAATATTCAAGTGCAATCGGCAGTACGACGGTCTGCGTTTTTCTATAGTCATCTGGTGCACAAATAGCATTTGAACCCAGCAAGACCAAAGTAGAAAGCATTAGCTGGCGCTTTGAATAACAAGGACAACCACCTATCCTGAACCGTGACGCCAACCCATCTCGCCTTGTCCGAACAATGTTCTTTGGAAGATTACTCTGCTTCACTATATTTGACCGACATATCGAACACCTATTCAATCACTAACCCTCAAACGATGCAAACTGAACAACACTACACCGCCAACCTCAACTGGGATTTTATCCTCGACATGATACAGGAAGAGAAATGCCTGCTCGTGCTCGGCCCGGAAGCCTTTACCGGTGAAGACGGCGTTTCCTATCACGACCAGCTGATAAAACGCCTCGACACATCGAACAACAAGAACATCCAGCGATTCTATAAGGGCGATGATTTTTTCCTGTTCGACGACCTTTCGAAGCAGACACTCGTCTGCCACGACATCAAGACCTTTTACAGCACAGCCAAGCCGAATGAAACGCTGAAGCTCCTGGCCCAAATCCCCTTCCACGTTCTACTGACCGTGACGCCGGACAAACTGCTGAACCAGGCTTTCGATGCGCAAGGCTTTCCATACCAGTTTGGCCATTACAAAAAGAACAAAGAACCTTTGACTATCAAGTCGCCCTCTAAGCAAAACCCGCTCATTTACAACCTCTTTGGCTGCCTCGACAGCGAAGAGTCACTCATCCTGACCCACAACGACCTGTACGATTATTTCAAATCCATCTTCTCGCTCAAGAGCATGCCCCAACTGCTCAAAGACCAACTCCGCAACATCCGCAATATCCTCTTTCTGGGTGTGCCGTTCGATAAATGGTTTATGCAACTGCTGCTGCGGGAACTTGAAATCCACAACGCTGGGTTCGCCTTCATCCGTTTTGCTGCCAACCAGTCCTTGCCTGGCGATATTGAAACTTTTTGCACCGAGCAGTTCAATATCAATTTCATTTTTGATAAAAAATTGGAAGACAAACCTGTGGACAAGAACGACCATAAAACCATAGCTCAATTTATCTCTGACTTGCACGAACAATGCAAAAAGAGGGGCATTATACGGCAGCAAGGTGGTGTGGAACGCTCTGTTGCCGAACAAATCAGGCATTGTGTAGCAAATGCAGAACTGGAAAACGCCCTCAATCTGCTGGAGGACTGCACTATGGATACCGAATTGCAGGACGATGTAACCATGCTGGCTGGACGGTACCGGAATTTCATGCGCCGAGCTAGCGGCAACCTGTTAAGGGAACAAGAAAAAGGAGTGCAAGAAGCCGAAATCACTGAAGCCATCATTTTGCTGGCTGGTCAATTGGCCTGAAAAATAGTACCGAATAGACCTCCTAATACTTTTGTACAAATAGGTCTTCAGGTCTTCAAAAACAAAAACCATGAAAACCCGCTACCCGGGCTCACAACCCTTCAACACCCATCACCAATCTATTTTCTTTGGCCGGGAAAAGGAACTGGACGAGCTCCACCGATTCGTGCATGCCGAGGATTTGGTAGTGCTCTATTCCAAATCGGGCCTTGGCAAAAGCTCCCTGATCAATGCAGGGCTTTTCCAAAAGGTGAAAGCCGAAGGCCTTCTGCAACCTATCAACATCCGCTTCGGGGCCTATTCTGAAGAGCGCCTGATCACGCCGCTCAGCAGTTCCATCGAAGGCATACGGGACGGCATAGAAGGGTCGGTCAATGTTTTGGAAAAAATAAAACCACCCGGGGAAAACAGTTTATGGTACCACCTCAAAACCTACCAATTGTCCGCCAACAAAAACGGCTTCTTACTGATCTTCGATCAGTTTGAAGAACTGTTTTCTTTCTCCGACCAAGAAGTGAATGCTTTCGGGCAGCAGGTTTCCGAAATGCTTTATACGAATATCCCTGACCGCTTTAGAGAGCGCTTGGAGGAAGGGCTAAAAATCAACCCCGCATTCGTTGGGGAGGATGAACTGCTGCGCCTCCACCAGCCCTTCAATCTACGGGTCTTGGTAGCCATCCGCTCCGATAGGATGAGCGAGATGAACAGGTTGAAGACTTACCTGCCCAACATACTCACGAACTGCTACGAACTGCGCCCGCTTTCCATTAAGAATGCAGAAAGCGCCATCCTTTCCCCCGCCTATTTGCCACAAGGGGCTGGCCCGTTTGCTTCACCTGTCTTCGACTATGAAGATGCCGCTGTTTCTTCCCTCATCGGCTTCCTGAGCAAAGGCCGCCAGCAGGAAATCGAGAGTTTCCAATTGCAGATTTTGTGCGAGTACGTGGAGCAAAAGGTCGTTTTGGGCCAGGGAAAAACAATCGTCAGGGAGACCGATATTGCCGACCCCAACCTTATCCTCCAAAACTACTACCTGGACAAAATCAACAGCCTGCCCAAAGCCGACCGCATGCCTGCCCGGCTTCTCGTTGAGGAAGGGCTGGTGCTCGAGGAGGAGCAACGCCGCCTCACGCTTTATGAAGGGCAGATCATCCGCACCTACGGCATCTCTCGAGCGCTGCTGGCTGCCCTACTCGATACCCACCTCCTTCGCTCCGAACCAAGCCTGCGGGGAGGCTACACTTATGAACTGAGCCACGATACATTGGTTACACCGGTGCTGAAAGCAAAGGCTGAAAGAAAGGAAGGGGAGCGCCTCGAAAAAGAAAACCGACGACGAAAGTGGTTTGGTGCTGTTATTCTGTTCTTTGTTCTGGTGCTGGCATTGGTTGCATGGTATGAAATAGATGCAGTCAAGAAAAAAGCTAAAAAGGACAAAGAGGAAGCCGTAGAAAAATTGAAGCAATTGAAAAGGGATTCCGCCTCCATTGATAGTTTATACCGAATGGCCGAATACAGAGCTGACTCGCTCCAAACTGAACGTGACTCAGCTAAGGCTAGACTTGAAAGAGCAAATAATAAGTTAAATGACGTCATAAACAATCCAAAATCCACGCCGAAAGAAATCCAAGATGCCGAAGACGAGGTCAATAGGATGGAGGAAATAGTTTATCAGTTAGATGAAGAATTGGAGGGATTGGAAGGCAAGGTCAAAATCGCTCAGGTGAAACTTGATCAGGCTAAGGAAGAATTGAAGGGATTGGAAGGCAAGGTCAAAATCGCTCAGGCGAACCGTGATCAGGCTAAGGTAGAATTCGATATTGCAAAAAATAATTTTCAAAACGTCATAAACTATCCAAATTCCACGCCGAAAGAAATCCAATTTGCCGAAAGTAAGGTTAAGGAGGTCGAAATGGCATATGCTCAAGCAGAGATTGAATTGAAGGAAGCAATAGAAAAGGCCAATAAAGCTCAGGCGAAAATAGATAAGGAAGAGAAAGAATTGAACGAATTAAAAAACAAGTTCAAAATCGCTAAGGAGAAACTTGGCCGGGCTAAGCATAAACTCGCTGAAGCAAAAGAAAAGCATGAAAAAGTCACAAGCGATCCAAAACCCACTCCTGATGAACTCCAAGCTCTCAAAGATAAGCTCAAAAAGGCCCAGGAGGAATTCGATCAGGCAAAGAAAGACTTGGAGGAATTAGAGGCCAAATATAATAAGGCCCAAGAGGAACTCGATCATGTACGGAAAGCCTTGAAGGAATTAGAGGCCAATTACGATAAGGCCCAAGAGGAACTCGATCAGGTACGGAAAGCCTTGAAAATAGCATTAGAGCCAAACGACAATAAGGACATCCTTGCACACTACCTCCTTGTCCCAGACTACCCTGTTTATCCAAAAACCTTCGAACCACAGGACGCCGCAATATTTGGGATATCGAAAAACGACATCATCGACCAATCTTTTCTTGAAGCCGCCTTTTGGCTAGGGGAAAAAGGTGACACCAAAGATGCCATTCACATCCTCGATTCAGTGGCGGTGATGAAAAACAAAAGCCTTACTCCTCAATCGTCCCACCGCGAAGCCATCAAAGCCTTCAATCCCGATGTATATGAAAAACTGATGGAGCGCTACTATCCAGTTAGGTTAAATGTGGCAGGTGGCATTTTTCAGATGGGCTGCGACACGGTTATCGACAAAGATTGTGAAAAACGAAGTGAAATCCTCCATACGGAAATAGTCGGCAGCTTTCAAATGGCCAAATACGAAACCACCTGGCGGCAATACTATCTTTTCTGCAAAGCCACCGAGCATGAATATATACAACCCAGTTGGGGCATGTACGGAAACAACCCCGCAGTGAATGTCAGTTGGTACGACGCTTTGCTGTACTCTAACTGGGTGAACAAACAATTTGATTTGGACACATTTTACATCATTGGGAAAAAGAGGGAAGGTGCATTTGGGGTCGAGTATGACGTCACACTCAATCCGGACGCTAAAACTGGCTACCGATTGCCTACAGAGGCAGAATGGGAATACGCAGCCAAAGGGGGGAAAAACCCTTCTGTGGTCACTATTTACAGTGGTAGCAACAAACTGGACGAGGTGGGATGGTATAATGACAATACCCGAAAACGAACCCATCCGGTCGGGAGTAAAAAAAGCAATGCCTTGGGCATTTATGACATGAACGGAAATGTGTGGGAGTGGTGCTGGGATGAGTATTCCGCTTATGGCAAAAGCAAAAGCCTTCAGCGTGTTCTCGGCGGTTCGTCCCGTGTTGTACGAGGCGGGAGTTGGGGCTTCGATGAAAAGGATTGCCGCTCCACGAACCGTGAAAGTGATTTCCCTTATGACCGCTACGACAACATCGGCTTTCGGCTGGTATTCGTCCCGTAGCTCATAAGTAAAGCCGGATGGCTGCTGCTGAACAGATGGGTGACCCTGTCCCCGTGGTGGATGCGGGGCAAACAGTTTTCAAGAATGCCCGGTGCTGGTAGGGCGAGCGGGATAGCCGTCTCGAAGGCTCCGGGTGTTTTTGGTTGAAATCATTAAAAACCGATAAAGTCCTGCCGGGCTGTCGGACAGGTGAATGGTTACTTTCCCTTTGCCTCTACCGGGTCCACGTACTTGTAATAAAGCCGATAGTCTTGATGCACCCAGATTCCAAATGTTGGTTCTCCGGGCGGCTTGCCAAGGTCGTCGGTGTGGTGAATCCAGACGTGGTGCGCCCCGCCTCCCGAAATGTGGCCGGGCGACAAGAGGGCTTTGATTTGCCCATCGAAACTGCGCACATCCTGCCAGTCGCCGTCATCGTCGGCTTTTGAGAAGATGGCGTGGATTACCTTCAGCAGTTCCAGTTGTGTTTGGCTGACGCTTTTGAATTCAAGCGAGTAATAGTGACCTTTAAGGCGAGCCTGCCAAGTAACTTTCATCATTGCAGGAATGATTTTTACAGACTTTATTGCCACTCCAACTATAAATCAACACCATGAAAAAGTCACCACTGGGTTTCACCGCTTTCATCTTGGCAATGATAATCTGTGCGGGCATTTTGTCAATATGGTTCGTGTCGCATTACCAGTTGATTACCAACGGTAAGAGTTTAGGCAGTGCAGTGTATGAAATGGTCTCCGGCTCTTTACTGATGCTCATTTCCGTGGTTTTGATTTTGGCCATTATAGCCTTTGTTAAAGACCGCTTCACCATCAAATCTTACTCGTTTATAGCCCTTTTACTGGTATTGGGAGCAATGGCTTTTTGTTTATTCTGAGGTGGAGTTCCCACCAATTTACCCCCGTGGGGCCTTCCCGGATTGCTAGTTCTCCCAGAACGTCACCCAGTTCAGGCGCTTGCAGATGTCCTGCGCTTGTGCTTGAGTGATGTTGGTGTGTTCCCCTTCGTCGTCGGGCTGTCCGGTGGCGAGGAGCTTGCCGCCCATCGGGTAGTCCCAATCGGCCATGATGCAATAGGCCGGGGCCGGGTCGGTGCGTTCGTTAGAGCCGGAGCCTGTGATGAGGTAATCGTCGTCGTAGGTGAAGCTGGCGCCGCTGGAGTCCGTGAATCCGGCAATGCAACGGCAGTCAATCAGGCGGTAGAATTCCTCCAGCGTTGGTTCAAAGTCTATGAGTTGGACCGTGCGCTGGTATGGGTCGATTAGAAGTGCTTTTATCATAATGGTGAATTTTGAACTGTGAACTGTAAATATTTCCCCTTGGGGGATGACAAATAAAGTTTAGGCTGATTTCAGTTGTCGGGGGCGGTCGGGCTGGTCGGCGTCGAAGCGCTGGCTGCCGAACACGTCCCGGATTTTGTCCATGTCGAGTTCCTGGGCGCTGCGCTTGCGGTATCCCAATGGCGAGAAGTACCAAAGCTGTTTTTTGTGATGCCAGATGGCCCGGTGAAAATAGTCCTGCGGGTCAATGGCCTTGATGGCGGCCTTGTGCTCGAAGGTGTTGCCGCCCACCCAGATGAACGAGCCGCACACCTCGATGTCGAGGCCGTCGAGCTGGGTCAATTGCTCGATGACGGCCATGAACACATCGGGGCACCACTGCTCGAACTCCCCTTTGAATTTCTCGGTCGTTGGCCGGAACGCCTCGAACTCGTTCTGCATGGCCTTGAAATCCTCCGTGCTGTCGTAGCCGGAAACATCGGGGTGCAACTGCATGACCAGTTTGCGGTAAAGGGCCTTGGCCTCGTCAAGGCTTGTACAGCCTTGGAAGTATCGTTTCATTTTCCAAGATTTTAAAAGTGAGAAAAAAGGGGCGGCGCTATGGGGTCGCCACCCCCGATGGAGACACACTATAAAAACATGACTGCGGTTTAGGCGGCCTTGGCCTGTGGCTCGGCCTCGCCCACCGGGAACTCTGCCAAAAGCGCTTCCCGGCTGGCCTTGTCGGCCTCGATTTCGGCACGGGTCGGCTCCAGGTGGGTGCTGTAATTCTGGGAGTAAAGCGTCTTGGCGTCTATGGTGTCGCCCCGGTAAATGTGGTAGTAGGTGCTTTCGAGGTACTCGATGAGTTCCCTGTGCTTTTGCAGCTCCTCCGGCTCCAGCGGGGTGAACTCAAAGAATGCCATGTAGTAGGACTGGCTGTCCTTGTTGGTCTTCTTCTCCAGCTTCACGTCCCACAGCACGTCGCAAAGGCTCTTGTCCTCATAGAACAGGTCACGGGCGGCCTCGCTGAGGTTCTGGACGCTGAAGCCGTGGAACATGAAGACGGACAGGTGGCCGCTCTCGTTGATGAAATAGACCTCGCACCAGCGTTTGCACGCTTGGCCGAAAAGCCCGTCCTCCAGGCAGCGGAACGCCACCGGCACGACCTTGAAGTCTGCGCCGGGGTTGGTGACCTGTTCCCGGCCTTCGAGGTTCAGCACGCCTTTTCTGAGGTCGAGGCGGTACGAACGGGGGTTGCCGGGCATGTAGCGGATTGGCAAATCTTGGATTTGCTTGATGGCGGTGATTGGATGTAATTTATTCATAAGTGACATTTTTTGATGTTAATGAAATTTTAAGAAGCAGTGTAGGATGCTGCACCCCTCCCGAATTGGCCCAAGGGCAAGGCTCCGCCGTACCGTGACGGATGACGCCGTTCAGTTTCAGATTTATCAGGCTACTCCCTGAAAGGCTCATTCTCAAAAGAACTGGAAACTAAAACTAACCTTGTTACGACTGCGCAGAAGGAATCTTAAAAAGTCCGGAGCTGGCCAAGGTGCGACCAAAGTAGTTTTCTCAAAGTGGCCAGCTACCGGACATAAAGCCATTAAAAAAATCAATCTTAAAAGGGCATGAAAGCCATTGCAATTTCTTCGAGGACGTACCGCTCCGGGCTGTCGCCTTCCGAAATCTGGCAACGCACGAAGCAGGTGAGCGGGTTTAAAACCTGGGCCTGAAAGCCGGGGATGCACGGGATATGAAAGGCGTCATCAAGGGTCTTTTTGCTGTCTGGCTCCACCAGCACCAAAAACTTGTCAGCGCCCAAATGATGGGCGGTGAGGGATGGCGACCAATGCTCGATGGCCTGTGAAACGGTGAAGGCCCTTTGCTCGGCCTTGGTTGATTTGTAGAAGAAGTCGTTGCCTTCTTCAGTGCGGCGCAGACGGGATGCCTCTACGCTGGTAGCGAGATAGGATGTGTTTGTCATGTCGTCTCTTTTTGATTAATTAACTGATGTAAAGATAAACCAAAACAACAAAACGAACAAATAAAACGAATAAAAAAAGAGAATAAAAATACATTTTTTTTCTTCTAAAATAATGACGCCTGAACACTGGAAACTGAGCTACTTAGCCACCAACCTGGAGCGCCAGCGATGGGCGAAAAACGGCCTGCTACTGTAGCCGATGCCAAAACCACAGGCCCAGGTGCAAACAGGAAAACCGGAACGCCAAGCCCAAGCGCCAGACAGACAGAACCCCAAGACCCGGACCCACTCGCCGACTGCCATGACCGACAAGGCACCAGACCAGCCGGGCAAGCACCCAGCGGAAACGATACCAGACAGCCGCCCCCAGTGGCCAGCCCCACGGGGGCAAGCGCAGAAACCAGCGCGGCGGATCGCTGCGCAAACTGCCAAGGCTGCGAACCCTCCGACCTGAACACCTGCACCCGCTCCGATGGAAAGCCTCCCCGCCCAATGGCATCAATGCCCGATGCACAACCCACCAACAACCGCCCAGACCAGGGTGCCGCCGCCAGCTCAGAGACAAAGCCAACCGCCTCCCCTACCAGCGCTGCCGATGGCCTACGGGAACCACAAAGGCCGACGAGCGGAAAGTTGCAACACATAGAAAATATATACATAACAAAATAAAAACGGTGAAGAAAAGAACAGAAAGAAGGCCAAGCCGATACGCCTTCGCAACTGCTGGAAACAGCTACAAGATACGCAAAAAAAAATGAATAACGAATAAAAAAAGCGAATAAAAAAAGCGAATAATTGAAAGAAAAGCCGTACCTTAGAGACAACAAAAACGCCAAGGGCGAGAGACCAAGGCGGATGAACAAATACAAAAAAAGCAAACATGACAACCACGACAACCACGACACCAGACACAACAATGGACCCACCAACAGCATATGAAAACAGGGCGAAAGCTGCCGCCGAACAGGCCGCCGAAAGCGCCAAGGCCAAAGGCACCTACAGCGCAAACTACCACGCAACCCACGCCGCCGACCATGCAAGACTGGCAGCTGAGGAGGCAAAAAGGGCAAGGCGGGCAGAGGAGGACGGGGACGGGCTGGACTGGCTGGAAGCCACCGAGAACGCAGGACACCACGCAGACGCCGCCGAGCGCCACGCACTACAGGCAAGCTGGTAAAAGCCCTACCGCCAGAACTGACCGACCCAGCAGGGAACGGGCGGGGACGGCACCCCCCACCTAAATGCCGAAGTCTCGGCGAAGCTCAATTAAACAGCAAATACGATTGAATGTCACGATAGCGGTAGCGCCACTGCGCAAGCGGGCTGAGCGGCGCCAATAAAGGGAGCGGGCTGAGCGACCGGGAATGCGATAATGTAGGTAGAACGGAGTGGAGGCTTTCATTGCGCAAGGGACGGCGCACACTGGCACACGCAGGCCGGGCGGCGGCCTACCATGAAGGAAGCGGCCTCTTTTACTTAGGCCGCTGACGGTTATTGCAGAACGGAGTGGAGCACCACTGTAAAGCCCCGTCAGCCTTGCGGGGCGGGAATTCCGCTGAAGGTGCTGAGGGTAGGTTGCTACTGCTTTTCCTTGGTGAGCAATGTTTCAATCTTAAGCTCGAAGTCTGATTTCTTTTTCTCCTTTTTC
>JANPLH010000306.1:0-6511 GCA_031426435.1 Saprospiraceae bacterium
GTGCTGTTGTTGGTCAAAACGGCATTGCAGCCGCCGCTTACCGTGGCAGTTGCCAGCCATGCCGCATACTTTGTATTGATTTGGGCCTGCGTTTGGCAAGCTGCTTCTGTCACGTTCGCAGCACAAGTGAAGTTCACCGCAGGAGCGGCAGTCACCGTGAACGTCCGGGTACAGGTCACTGGCGTTTGGCTGCTGCTATTGACCGTAAAAGTTACCGTGGCCGTGCCACCACAGGCCATCGGTGGGCCCGTGCTGTTGTTGGTCAAAACAGCATTGCAACCACCCGTGAAAGTGGCCATAGCCAGCCAAGCATTGTATTTGGTATTGATGGCGGCCTGCGTTTGGCAAGCTGCCTCAGTCACGTCGGTAGGACAGGTGAGGCTGATGATTGGAGCTGCTTCTACCGTAAAGGTACGGGTGCAAGTCACAGCCGTTTGGCAGGAACTGGTAACCGTGAAAGTCACCGTTGCAGTGCCGCCATTGGCGTTCGGAGCGCCTACGCTGTTGTTCGTCAGCACTGCATTGCAGCCGCCCGACGTGGTAACAGTCGCAAGCCAAGCGGCATATTTCGTGTTAATCTGTGCTTGCGTTTGGCAAGCTGCCTCTGTCACGTTTACAGCGCAGTTTAAAACAACAACTGGTGCTGCATTGACCGTAAAAGTCCGAGTGCAAGTCAAGTCAGGCTGGCAGTCGCTGTCAACCGTGAAAGTTACCGTTGCAGTTCCGCCACAAGCATTAGGTGCGCCGGTGCTATTGTTCGTCAGCACAGCATTGCAGCCTCCCGTCATCGTGGCTGTCGCCAGCCAAGCTGCATATTTCGTATTTATCTGGGCCTGAGTTTGACAAGCGACCTCGGTCGTGTTCGTTGGGCAAGTCAAGTCCACTGCCGGGGCTGCCGTCACCGTAAAAGTGCGGGTACAAGTTACTGGTGCTTGGCAATTGCTCGTAGCCGTGAACGTTACCGTGGAACTACCACCGCAAGCACTTGGAGCGCCTGGACTGTTGTTGGTCAAGGCCGTTCCGCATCCACCTGTAACTGAAACCGATGCCAACCAAGCGGCATATTTGGTGTCAATAGCCGCTTGCGTTTGACAAGTTGCCTCGGTCTGGTTGTTAGCGCAAGTAAGTACGACAGAACTTGAATTTACCGTAAATGTGCGGGTGCAGGTTTGTGTTGCTTCGCAATTGCTGGTCACAGTAAAAGTCACTGTTGCCGTACCGCCGCAAGCAAGTGGGGCGCCTGTGCTGTTGTTCGTAAGAACAGCATTGCAGCCGCCACTAACCGTTGCCGTTGCCAACCAAGCAGCATACTTGGTGTTGATTTGAGCCTGGGTCTGGCAAGCCACTTCTGTTGTATTCACTGGACAAGTCAAAACAACGACAGGGGCTGACGTAACTGTAAAGCTGCGGGTACAAGTCTCTACCATGCCACATGTTGACATCACCGTGAACGTTACGGAGGTAGTGCCTCCACACGCAAGCGGAGCACCTGTGCTATTGTTCATTAAAGTGGCGTTGCAACCACCCGTTACGGTAGCTGTGGCCAGCCATGTATTGTATTTGGCATTAATAGCAGCCTGCGTCTGGCAAGCTGCTTCGGTCACGTTGACCGGGCAGGTGAAATTGACGGCTGGTGCAGTGGTAACCGTAAAGCTGCTAGTGCAGGTTACTGGAGGCTGGCTGCTGCTCGTCACGGTAAAAGTTACCGTCGCCGTGCCGCCACAGGCCATCGGTGGGCCAGTGCTGTTGTTGGTCAAAACGGCGTTGCAGCCACCAGAAAAGGTAGCTGTTGTCAACCAAGTATTGTACTTGGCATTGATGGCGGCTTGTGTTTGGCAAGCCCCTTCCGTCACAGTGACTGGGCAAGTAAGGCTTACGATTGGAGCAGCCGTTACCGTAAAAGTGCGGGTGCAAACGACCGGCGTTTCACAGGTGCTGTTCACCGTGAAAGTCACCGTCGATGTGCCACCGTTTGCGTTTGGAGCGCCCACACTATTGTTCGTCAAAGTGGCATTGCAACCGCCTGTAAACGTTGCGCCAGCTAACCAAGCTGCATATTTGGTATCAATTTCTGCTTGCGTTTGGCAAGCCGCTTCTGTCACGTTGGCCGGGCAGGTCAATACAACTGTCGGTGCAGTTGTGACGGTGAAGGTACGGGTACATGATACGTCTGCTTCGCAACTGCTTGAAACTATGAAAGTTACGGTAGCAGTGCCTCCGCAAATATTGGGGGCAACATTGCTGTTGTTGCTCAAAACGCCATTGCAGCCGCCAGTGAAGGATACGCCAGCAAGCCAGGTTGCGTAAGCAGTACTGACTTGGGCTTGTGTTTGGCAAGAGGCTACAGTTGTATTGGTCGGGCAAGTTAAGTTGACCGGGCCGGCTGGGGGTGAAACTGTAAATGTAGCGGTACAAGTTACAGGTGGCTCGCAACCACTGTTCACCGTAAATGTCACTGTTGCCGCACCACCACACGCCAAGGGTGCACCCGTGCTATTGTTCGTTAAAACAGCATTGCAGCCACCCGTGAAGGTGGCTGTTGCAAGCCAGGCGCTGTACTTGGTATTGATGGCAGCCTGAGATTGACAGGCAACCTCATTGGTGTTGATTGGACAAGTAAGCACGACGGTTGGTGCCGCCGCCACGGTAAAATCGGACGAACAAGACGCCGTGTTGTTGCAGTCGTCCGTTATCGTATAAGTGTGCGACGTAGTACCACCACAAGTGCTGGGTGCAATAAGCCCGGTCACTGGTGGGAAAGGTGTCGTGATGCAGTTATCAGTAGCAGTAAAACCAGCTTGCCAAGTATCAAATGCTGTATTGACAGCAGTTTGGGTAGGACAAGCATTCAAATTTACAGGTGTTGGACAGGTTACCGTTGGGGGTATTACATCGTTCACCGTTACATCTATCATGCACTGGTTTATACAAGTAAACTGCTCAACTTGCAACGATAGACAATATCCACCGCCACAAACTCCGTCGGCAGTGACGCTAACGGTTTGACCCGTTGAGGAGCCAACGATGGTGCCGTTTCCGGCAATTGACCATTGATAGGAATTCATGCCCGGCGGCCCGGTGTACATGATGCCCGTGGCACTTGGGCAGACACTTGTCGGCCCAGTAATGGTGCAGCTCGGAGGAGGTGTACAACAGTCTGGAGCATTGCCTGAGACAGTTGCTGTGCAGGCAGTTGGGTTCAATGGGTCGGGACACGCCCCTGCCACGTCAATTCCAATATTGATATTGTAATTGGTGCCGTAGGGATAGGTCAGGGAGATGAGGCCCGTTGTTGGGCCGCCGTTTCCGATGTTTGTCAAGCAAACCGCTGTAGATGGTGAGTTCAAGGCATTTGGGTCGGTTCCGACATAGTTGCCATTTTGACCTGCAATGGGTACATTGACGGTGTAGGTTCCGTTACCATTGCATGTGGTCATGGCTGCGCCAGTTGTCAAATAACAATAAGGGTCGCCATTGCCGCAGCCATTCTTGGATTTGAAATTATTGATGTCCAAGTCGCCATCACCCTGTTGGTCCCATATTGCCAAGTACCAATTGGTAGTTTGGCCAAACGAAGGGGTGTAATAGGGAATCCAGGTATTGGAATTCTCTGTGCCACATAAATAGAAAGTGAGGTTGTTGCAATCACCACTTTGGTAATGTGGAGCTGGGCCGGTGCTGTTGGTAGGGCTGGTCGAATAGTACAATGCCCAACCTAAGTCGTCTTGTGCATTGTTGTCATTAAGCTGAATTTCGAAAGTACCAGCATTTTGCCGAACATCGAAGTTCAAAAAAATGATGGGTGCTCCTTGAGTCGGCCCTAATGGAGTAGGAATTGGCAGACCGGTAATTGGGTCTGTACAATTCATCACCGTAATGGGAAATACAGAAGAATTGTAAGTACAGCCAAACTCCGTCATGATGTTTGACTGAGTTTCCGCACTCGATGAACATTTTATGATACCCTTTGGAACGGTAGCGTTCGAAGGGTTCTCATTAACAGTGCCATTTGGGTTCCAAGCTGCACCTTCCGTCCAACGTTGGGAGCATTCGCAAGGCGTGTCATTTTGTGCCGATACCTGCGCCGTAAACGGCAAGCAAGTAAGTAGAGTTAAAAATCCAAAGTACCTAAGTAGGGTTTGGACACGGCTACAGTTTGGGGAGCTTTGCCCCGAACTTCCATGTCCCTTAATACTGGGAATGAGAAACTGTTTCATTAATCTGGACTATAATTATGAGTAAAAAAATGCCTTACCGGAGCCGGTGTTTACCGGCGCAGTTTAAATCGGGAATGGGTTTCAACTTTGATTTATGTTGCCTTTGGTGTGCTGTTCTCTCTTGCGAAACTTGTTGTTCGGAAATACATCGTATTTTTATAATATCTAATATGATGCCAAATTTGTAACGTTTGTTTGTAATATTTAAAATATTGATATTCAATTAGTTGAATACAACCAGCCGAAAATTTCCCTTTTGATTTGACATAAAAAGAAAAGGTCTGTGGGGTGTTCAACCCCACAGACCATCCTGAAAAACAAATTTGTTCGTCCTTTTTGCCTATGATTTCTTGGTTAATGACCGCCTCTTTCCTCCTTCACTTTAATGATATGGTTCATAACCTCTGTCAGTTGTTCTGCACCAATACGTTTGGAGAGGATAGTCTTGTCAGCATCTAATACATATATCTGCGGTGTGGTCTTTATGTCATACACCGTCTTGTAACGGCTTCGGTGCATTGGGTCTACAGCGTTGAAGAACACATCCATCTCACGCTCTGAAATTGTGCTCCAGCATTTGTCCACCTCTTTCATGGTAATGCTGCCATCATCATCCCGGGTGGCAAGTGCCGTACAAATGGCAAAAACGGCCACGCCCTTGTCTTTGTAATCCTTCGCAAACTTGACCATTTCAGGCATAGATTTTTTGCAATGCCCACACTCTGGGTCCCAGAAGAACAGCACCGTTAAGGGTGATTTAAAGTCATGCAGCCAAATCTTCTCGTTCTTCTGTGTCTGCATTTCGATATTGGGTGCCACATGCCCAATCAGTAATGGCTCCAATCGGTCTGCGTTTTCAATGATTTTCTTCAACTGGTCAGCCTCCGTCCACGGAGCGAGGCCAGCCTTGTAGTATTTCTGAGCGATATGGACATAGACTGCATCCATGCCGACTATGTTCGACTTAGCGAACTGGTTGAGAAAGTGAATTAGATAGAACTTGAAATTGTCCTCGGCAGGGCGCATTTTTTCCAAAACATAATCAATAGCCAATTTCAAAGAATCGGGGTGCTGCACCGTCATCTTGTCAACGAAATGCGTCACTTTGGGGAATAGAAAGGGGGTGCGCACCAACTTGGGGTCAGTTAGGTCGAAATTGTCGAACCAATGTGAACGAGTCCAATAAAATGCTTTGGTATCCCTTTCCTTGTCTTCCCCCTCAAATTTCGGTGCTTCTAGCGGTTGATTTGCCTTGATGACAAGGGCCATCATTGAGCTTGGATTTTTGGCCACCAAGTCTTTTTGGTACTTACTCACCTCTTCGTCCAAAGCCTTTATTTTCTCCTCAACTTTGGCTTTTTTCTTTTCATCGTCCTTCGCTTCGTCCAGTTGCTTTTTGAATTCATCAGCCTTTGGCCTACGCTCGGTGATGAACTTCATGTAGTCGTAGAACTGCTTATTGTCATCCGAGCCTGTGATTTTGATACTGCCCGCAAGGTCGGAAAGCTTAGTCTCAACACCAATCCACTGGCTTTTGTCATCAACGAGCAATTGAATAAACTGGTTGTCCGGTGGCAACACAATGAGGTAAATGCCGCCCACCAATTTCTCATTTCCTTCAAAATATAGCCAGCCGCTTGGGTCAACATAAGCAGTGTCTTTTAGGTACTGCTTATCGCCAAAATAGTAGCCAAGGTATGCCTCTTTTTGCTGGAAGCCCTCAATTTTGGCCTTAATCTGGTAACCAACTTTTTGGGAAAAAACCATTGCCGGAACGGCAACAATTGAGATGAAAAAAGTAAGAAAATGCTTCATTGCTTTAAAATTTGTCGTGGGTGATTTATAGAGAAAAATCGCTCCAAAAATGCACAGTTGCGAACCATGCAGCCCAAAAAACGCAAACCCCGCAAGGATTGTTGCGGGGTTTGCATCATTCGGATTCAAGATTCCGACTATTGTCGGGAAATGATTGGTCACATCTTATTGGCTCCAGAAAACAATCTGCTCCAATTGATGCCGTTGGCAATGCTGCCGTTTTTGGTCGAGAACCAAATGAACAGTGGCTTGCCCACGACATGGTCTTCCGGCACGAAACCCCAAACCCGGCTGTCCTCAGAGTTGTGGCGGTTGTCTCCCATCATCCAGTAGTAATCCATCTTGAAGGCATAGCTGGTGGCTTCTTGGCCGTTGATGAAGATTTTGCCATCCTTTTTCTCCAATTTATTGCCCTCATATACAGTTATCACCCGCTCGTAAAGTGAGATGTTTTTAGGACTGATTTCAACGGTAGCGCC
>JANPLH010000307.1:0-6167 GCA_031426435.1 Saprospiraceae bacterium
CCGCCGCCAAATTGGTAGTCGTCCACCTGCTGGTGCTTCCCAAAACCGAAAGTACGCAAGTCGTGAACCTGCACTTCGAGCAACCCCTTGTTTTGTGCCCGCTTCATGATGCTGTGCTCAAAAGGGCTGGCGATGAGTTCCGGATGAACCGTGACGATGTCTATATGCATGTTTTAGGATAAAAGGAAAAAGGGTAAAGTAAAAAGTGGGTTTTCGCAAAAATAGAAAAAGGCGGCACCTCCGTGGAGATGTCGCCTTTTTCATTGGCGTTTTCAGTCATTATTTCTCGATGGCGAGCAATTCAACTTCAAAAATAAGGGTTGCATAAGGGCCAATTTTGGGGCCTGTGCCTCGGTCGCCATACGCCAAGTTATGCGGGATGAACAGCTTCCATTTGGAGCCAGTTTTCATCAATTGCAGCGCCTCGACCCAGCCTTTGATGACGCCGGTAACAGGGAAAGTCGCAGGTTCGCCCCGCTGCACGGAACTGTCGAAAACAGTACCGTCAAGCAAGGTGCCCGTGTAATGCACTTTCACCTTGTCAGTGGATTTTGGGACTTCACCAGTGCCATCCACCATCACCTCGTACTGAAGCCCGCTGGGCAAGGTGATAACGCCCTTGCGCTGGGCATTGGAAGCGAGGAATTTCTCACCTTCTGCTTGGTTCTTCTTTTTTTGAACCTCCTTTTCCTTGTTTTGGATGTCCATTACATACTTGTTGCAAGCGTTGAAATCCAACTGGGTTTGTCCACCAGCCAATGATTCTTGTAATGCTTTGCTGAAAACGGCGATGTCAATATCTGCCATGTTCTGCTTCTTTAGGTTTTGGCCGATTAGCACACCCATTGCGTAGCTGACCGAGTCTTTTTGCGTTTTAAGTGCTTGGGCATTGATGTTCTGGAGGAAAATCAGCCCCAAGCAAACTGCGAATAATTTTTTCATCGAATGATTTGAATTTGGTTAAAAAAGTCGGCAAAGATAGTAAGGGAATTTAGTCTGCCAGTTCCCATACCTTGCAAACAGCCGCTAAAACGCAGTGTTTTGCTTAACATTGCGCCCTAATTAAATTGACCATGAAAATTACCTGTATATCAGCGCTGTTTGCGCTTATCACGCTTCCGCTTTTTGGCCAAAGCGCCAATTTCAACTTTACAAAACAGGAGGTTGAAGCCAACCTAAAGTACATCGCCTCTGACGAACTGGAAGGCCGCCGCACAGCCTCGAAGGGCGAACAATTGGCGGCTGCTTTCATCACAAAAGAACTGCTTTCCTACGGGGTAAAACCTGCTGCCGGCCAAACGGACTTCTTTCAAAAAATCCCTTTCAACAATATTCAACCTCCCAAGGCTGCAGCCTTTACCATTGGGGATGCCAGCTACACTATGGGTGATAATCTCTTGATTATCAGCGGAATGGAGATTGACAAAAAGGCAGAGGTCGTCTTTGCTGGCAACGGTTGGGTGGACGAAGCCGAGGGCGTAGATGACTACAAAGGGCTGGATGTAAATGGCAAAATCGTGGTGACGGTCACGGGCCTGCCCAATGGCAATTCACCAACGGACGTGTTCAAATCTATGGCCCGCAAGCAGGAACTGGCTGCCGAGCGGGGTGCCATTGCCCTGATAGAAGCCTATCGTATAGCCGTGCCTTGGCAGTTTGCGACCGGGTATTTTGGCAAAGAGCGGATGGAAGTAGATAAACCGAGCGATTCAAAAACCAAAATAATTTATGGCTGGGCACAGGAAAAGAACGCTGGCACACTGTCCATAAAGTTGAACCAAACAAAGACGATTGCTCAATTGAATATAACTGCCGGGGATGTTCAGCAATTGCAGGCAGCCAATATCGTTGGTATCATAGAAGGAACGGATGAGCTGCTGCGCAATGAGTATGTGCTATTGAGCGCCCATTATGACCATGTTGGCGTAGGCAAACAAGGTGGCGGTGCTTTTACGCCGCAAGACAGCATCTTCAATGGCACCCGTGACAATGGCATCGGCGTGGTCGCATTGCTGGCAGCAGCCAAGGAACTTGCCGCCTATCCGCCCAAACGCTCCGTGATTGTTTTGGCTTGCACCGCTGAGGAAATGGGCATGTTGGGCAGTTTTTGGTACACAGAAAACACGCTTGTGCCGCTCGCCAAAACGGTTTTCAACTTGAATACCGATGGCGCTGGCTACAATTCTACCGCCCATTACAACGTCATTGGAAAAGGTTTGACGAATACCGATGCGGAACTTGAAAATGCGGGCAAAGCCATCGGACTCACCATGCTCGGCGACCCTGCCCCAGAACAAAACCTGTACGAGCGTTCCGACAATATTGCTTTCGCAACTCAAGGCATACCAGCCATTGATTTCTCACCCGGCATCACTGCAATGGACGAGGAAGTCTTTAAATACTACCACCAAGCTGCCGACAATGCAGATTCCATTGACTACGATTACCTCTTGAAATTTTGCCAAGCCTACACGATGGCGGCAAGACTGATTGCCAATAAGGAAGGCAAGATTGAATGGACAAAGGAGGGAAGTAAATATGCCAAATAGGCATTGAAAAATCATGGTGATTCTAAAAATCATTGTGATTTCAATTCTTGATTTTTGGTCAACAAAAGCAAAGCCTCCCGATTATTCCTGGCGAAAACGAAGCCTTGATTGCTTCCTATTTTCACCTGCCTGATGCGACGTGTTTCGCCGTCAATCCTTAAATCACCTAAGGGAAAGACCTCCATTTTGCCAGCTTTTCCAATGCGCAGCACATTGCCATAACTGGCGTCGTACCTGCCCATTTCGATATTGCACTGAAAGAAATTGCCGCCGAGCAACACCTCTTGTTTTCCATCGCCATCCAGGTCGGCCAATTGCGCTGCATTGAGCGTCGAAAGTTGCAGCTCGTCGGGCAACGGGTGCGCCTTGAATTGGCTGCCTACCCCTTTGGAGTTGCCAAGGTTTTCAAAGTACATACTGGCAAACTCGTTGGCTTCCCATTTTACGGCCTTGTCCAACTTATCGGCCCCGACAAGGTCGGCGGCACTGGCTTTGGCGAAGTCCTTGGCATACAGGAATTTCTTCTTCAAACTCGGCAGCTGCTTGATGATTTCGGCATGGGTGGCAAAAGGGATTTCCTTGCCTCCGAGGTAAAACGTGAGCAGTTGTTCTACCTGTTCATTTTTGTCAAAATCAGCCACAAACATGCGCACAGGCTGCTCCGAATTTGGATGAAAACGGCCGTTCAGGCCAGTGTTTCCAGCCAAAATGTCCATGTCTCCATCCCCGTCGAAGTCGTATGGGAGGGCAAAATTCCACCAGCCGGAAAGGATTGAAGGATTGGAGGATTGAAGGGATGAAGCCGCTACATCTGCTTTTTTGAAAATATTCTTTTCATTGTAAAAAATGGTGATTGGCCCCCATTCCAGGGCGAGCAACAGGTCAGTAGTACCGTTGCTGTCCATGTCGGCCCAGGTGGCAGCTTTCACGAAGCCAATTTTGGAAAGCCCTTTGGCCACTTTATCCGTCACGTTTTCAAACTGGCCTTGGCCTTTGTTGCGGAGCAATACCGAAGTAGGCACAATGCCGTATTGCCAAGGCAAGGCCCTTGCGCCAATGAACACATCGGGCAGGCCGTCTTTGTCGAAATCAGCCACCGAAACGCAGCTCGCCGTCATGTAAACCTCCTGAAAATCAATGCGTTGGAAATTGCCTTTGCCATCGTTCTGGTACCAGCGCTGTTTCATCGCTTCATCTTTTCCACGGTACTCATTGCCGCCTGCGGCAACGAGGAGGTCTTGGTCGCCATCGGCGTCCATATCAGCGAAAACAGCGTCCACGTCCTCAAAGATGCTGTCGGCAAGGATGGCGGCTGACGTTTTTAATTCTAAAATGCCACCTTTCTCTTGTAGGTACAGCGCACTCTTTTCACGTTTTGCGGAGCCAAAAAACACGTCGTCCAATCCGTCGCCATTTACATCCCCGACGGCCAAGGCTGGGCCTTCGGCGGAGACCATGTGCGGTATCAGGCCCTCCCGGTTGAACTCGACAAAGGGGTTTTCCTTGTGCTTGAAGCTCAGGCCAGTTTGCGCCGTTGCATCCATCAATTGGTAGGGCGAGGCAGGTTTTTCCGACAGTATTTTAAAGTTGAAAATAGGCAGACCTGCTTTCCAAACTAAGTCCACCATCGAATTGTACTTGAAGCTTGTGAGCCGTTGATAGCTCCTGTCCGGCCAGATGAGCAGCACTGAATCCACTGTTGCCGTATCGCCGATTCCCAGGTGCATCGGGCCTATCATGCTGGACTGGTAGCCCCTGACCGGGTAATTCTCGTAGCTGATTTTCTCTCCATTTTTTTTGAAAACGACTGCCCTTGCGCCAATGCCGTTGACGTTTTGCGGAGCACCTTTTAGATTGATTTTCAAATAGTTATGATTGGTCACCTTGTTTTCAATGGTCAAATTTTGATAGACAAAAGGCTCGTCTTCAATATTGTTGGAAACGATGTCAAGGTCGCCGTCATTGTCGAGGTCGGCGTAGATGGAGCCGTTGGAGTAGCTGGGTTCGTCAGTCGAAATTCGGTTGGTAATATCTTCAAACTTGGCTCCCAAATTGCCCCATTGCGTGGTTGTGTTCCGGTAAAACTTGTTGGCCAATTTGATTCTCGGCATACGTTCCACCACTTTTAGGTCATTTTCGTTGAGGGTATCCACGAACATCCATTTCTTGTTTTTTTCGTCGCTGGCCATGAAATTGACATAATCAATATCGTTCATTCTGCGGGGAATGCCGTTGCTAATGAAGAGGTCTTTCAGGCCATCGTTGTCGAAGTCGCAAAACAGCGAGGCCCAAGACCAATCAGTGGATGGGATATCAGCAAAATAGGAAATTTCTCCAAATTTCGGGGTATGCACCGCTGTGCTAGGCGATTGGCTGTTGAGGCCCATGTTAATTTGCAGGGAATTATGGGTAAACTGCTCGTCGTAACCATAAGTCAGTTTGAACTTAAACGTCGAATAATCGTCCTGCCCTTGCGATTTTTTCAAAATATAGGGGTCTTCAGGTTGCATATCCAGCGTGACTATATCGGCCCAACCGTCGTTGTTAACATCGCCGCAGTCCACGCCCATCGAGAAGCGGGAGGTGTGCTGCATGGCCTCGGTTAGCACCTCTTTAAATGTGCCATCTTGCTGGTTGATGTACAGATAATCATTCTCGTGAAAATCATTGCCGATTAAGATGTCTGGCCAACCGTCGTTGTTCACGTCGCCAGTGACGATGCCGAGTCCATAGCCGATGACCGTGCTGTTGATGCCAGCCTCCATTGTCACTTCAATGAAGCCCCCTTCCTTCCCTCCTAAAGGGGGGATGATATCATTGCGGAGCAGCTTGTCGCCCGACAGGGGATGTTGTTTTCCGAGAAATGATTTTCGTTCGCCGAAAGTGCCATTTTGGTGCAAAGAATGATTGAGTTGGAACATGTCAAGGTCGCCGTCAAGGTCGTAGTCGAAAAAAGCAGCCTGAGTGCCAAATACTTGAAAATCAAGGCCGTAGCGCACGGCAAGGTCCTCGTAAACGGGGATTCCATTTTCGATTTTTTGGCAAACCCACAACTCATTTTGGCCCTTGACGTTTTGATAGTCCCCTACCCCGTTCACGTAGATGTCGAGCATCCCGTCGTTATTAATGTCCACAACGGAAGCACCCGTATTCCATTTGCTGCCACCATCCTCAAAAGATGGGATGAGGCCCGCTTTTTCAGTTGCATCCTCGAAATGGAGTTTTCCTTTGTTGAGGAACAGCCTATTCTGTGCTTGATTGGCGGTGAAGAACAAGTCCACCAGCCCATCGTTGTTGAAGTCGCCAGCAGCGATGCCGCCGCCGTTGAAAAAATACATGTACTTCAAGGCATTAAAAGCAGCGTTTTGAACAGGTGTGTTATCGAAATTAAGGCCCGTGGCCGATTTGCGGAGCAATTTGAACTGTGCATTCTTGATGCCACTATTTTGGCAGCCCAATACCATTATTGCTGCCAAAACTGCAAGAAATATCCCTTTTTTCATTTTTTTATTTTGGAAAAAATAGATTGGATTAAATGAAGTCTTGTAGAAGCCTGAACAACCTTGGCTTCCCATTATTCATCATCACCACCAACTGTCGCTTATCTCCATTTTTTAT
>JANPLH010000308.1:0-1787 GCA_031426435.1 Saprospiraceae bacterium
TTTAATAAAGAATATCCACTTTTCTGTAATCTCTATGAGTTCATCCAATGGCTTCGTAAACTTTGGCAGTTCAATGAAATAGAAATCCATGTCTTTGATGGTTCGCTCTCCACTTTCTACATCGCAAACAGCATGGTGAGAAAGGTACTTTACGCCTTCGGTAAATTTAAAATCAAAAATTCCGATGAAAATCACGGGCTTGAGTTTGACATGGTCCCATTTTCACGGACACGGGTTTAAGTTAGAATAATACAGTTCCTCAAACTTGTCGGGACAAAGATACCCAAGCGCCGAATGCCGTCTTTTAGAGTTGTAGTAGCATTCGATGTAGTTGAAGATTTCCGTAAACGCATCGTCAAAGGTATCAAAAATCCCATCCTGCAATAGTTCACCTTTAAGCCTGCTGAAAAATGACTCTGCGAAGGCGTTGTCATAGCAGTCCCCCTTCCTCGACATGCTCTGCTCGTAGCCCTTTTTTGCCAGGTGCTTCCTGAACTTCGCACTGGCGTACTGGCTCCCTTGGTCGGAATGCACGATAGCCCCTTTGCCCAAACACCTGCGCCCTTCGGCCTTATTCAGCGCTTCCAGCACGATTTCCGCCCGCATGTGGGTGTCCAGGTGCCACCCGGCCAGTTTCCTTGCGAAAAGGTCGAGCCAGGTTGCGAGGTACGCCCATTTGCCGCCACCGAGCGGTATGTAGGTGATGTCGCCCACCAGCACCTGGTTCGGCCCGGTGGCCAGCACATCCCTTCCGAGCAGCAGGTTCGGCGACGGCTTCCGGGTCTGGCGGCTGTCCGTGGTTCGGGGCACGAAGCTCCGGGGCTGTATGGCCCTCAGCCCCTCTTCCCGCATCAACCGCCTCGTCCTGTGCCGTCCCGGCGTGTGGCCCGCCCCCCTCAGTTCCGGGGCCAGCCTGCGGCTGCCGTAGCGGCTTCGGTGCTCCATGAAGCTGCTCCGCAGCGCCGAGCGCTCGCCAGCTTCCCGCTCCGAGGGGCGGTGCGACAGGCCCTTTTTATGGGCATAGTAGGCACTCCGGCTCACGCCCATCGCCGAACATGCGGCCATTGTGGGGAACTGGCCAAGGTGCTTGTCAATGAACTCGTAGGTCTTCACGATGTCGCCCGGCTGAAAATGTGCAAGGCTTTTTTTAAAATATCACGCTCCGTTTCGGCTTCCTTCAGCCGCTTGCGTAGCTGCTCCGCCTCTTCACGGGCAGCCTTCAGCTCCAAGTTGCTCTCCGATGCGGACAGCCCCATTTCCTTGCTCTTCCAGTTGTACAGCACCTGCTCGCTGACGCCGAGCAGCTCGGAAAGTTCTTTTGTGCCCTTACCGCTTCTTAACATCCTGACAGCCTCCTGCTTGAATTCCCTGTCATACTTGCGGCGCAAGCGGTTCCCGCTTGCTGGCTTTGTTTGTTGTTGTTGTTGTTGTTGTTGTTGTTTCTTCATGACACAAAACTAAGTTAGATTTGTGTCCGGCTAAATCAGACCACCTCAAAGTTCTTCAAATGTTTCATAACCTAAGTTCTCAATATCGTTTTTCGATGTAATGTTGAGAGTAATAGTAGGTGAAAAAATCCCCTTTTGTTCAGGTTTGTCCGGATAGTATTTTGTCACAACACAAACAGGGTCGCCTAATTCGTTCCATATTTCGTCTGTTGTTTCGTCTAATCCTTTTCCAATTATTTGTTCGGACTTGGGTTTGCCAAAATCCTTAACGGCAATAAAATCCCAATCTTGTGGTTTATAAAATAAGATGCCTAACTTTTTATTTACGTAAGCATTGTC
>JANPLH010000309.1:0-14874 GCA_031426435.1 Saprospiraceae bacterium
AGCGCCCCGGCATATAGCAACCCCGATATTGCGGGGCGCTGCCCCTTGATGCTGGGGTGAAATGGTAATTGCTACAAATATTGCGGGGCGCTGCCCCTATTTTTGCAAAAATAGTGGCCATCTTCGTCCATCACTACATTCCGTTATAGCCAGAAAGGTTCAAAAAAAAGGTGTCACGCCACGCTGCCACGAACTCAACAATTTGATGATTAAGGGCTAAATCGCATTTGAAATTAATGGTTGGATGGCATCATTTTTCCTGATTGTAGTGGTAAGCGCTTTAGCGGGGATTCTGTCCAAAAATCCAAGGGGCAGCGCCCCGGAATATTTGTAGCTGGCGCATACCCACCCGTTTTGAGGGGCAGCGCCCCGGCATATAGCAACCCCGATATTGCGGGGCGCTGCCCCTTGATGCTGGGGTAAAATGGTAATTGCTACAAATATTGCGGGGCGCTGCCCCTTTTTTGGCGAAAATAGTGGCCATCTTCGTCCATCACTACACTCCGTTATAGCCAGCATTTTTCAACCTTTTTGGGAGGCTGGCATTTCAAAAGACTTATCAGTATTCTCAAGGCGGGCATCTATCAAAATATTGCGTTCACGGCAGCGCAGTCCATACAAGAGAATGCCCACGATATTTACGTAAGGCATCAAAAGCACTTTCCGCAAATGTGAGAATAATGTAACTTTTCCCCAACTTTGTGCAACGCCCGCCTGTTTGAAAATTCGCAACTTTGTTTGTTAATTTTCGCTAAAAACCTTCTTTGAAATTATTCATCAAATACATGGTCAGCAACCGCTGTAAATTGGCGGTGAAGGAAGTGTTGAGAAACCTTGGGCTGCACTTCGTCGTGGTGGATCTCGGCGAAGTGGACATCATGGAAGACCTCTCCCCGGAGCTGCGGGAGCGACTGAGGCAAGACTTGCACGAATCCGGGCTGGAACTCATGGACGACCGAAAGGGGATTTTGATTGAGCGCATAAAAGGTGCCATTGTGGAAATGGTGCACCACGCTGACGAAAACCTCAAGATGAACTTCTCCGAATACCTAAGCGAAAAACTCCACTACGACTACACCTACCTCGCCAACCTCTTCTCGGAAGTGCAGGGCACCACCATCGGCCAATTCATCATCGCCCATAAAATCGAGCGGATCAAGGAACTGATTATTTACGGCGAACTGAACATCTCGGAAATTGCCTGGAAGATGAACTACAGCAGCGTGGCGCACCTGTCCAACCAATTCAAAAAAGTGACCGGACTCACCCCCACACATTTCAAGCAATTGAAGGACAAAAGGCGAAGCCCGATTGAGGAAATCGGAAACTCGCCGGACGGTGAAATGGAAGCTATGGAAACCCATGACCCCCAAAAGGCTTTCTTATAAAAAATGAAAACCAAATTTTTGTCCAACTAAGTGATTTGTCTAGTTAATATTGTCGGTCAAGTTAAATCACGGTGATTTTAAAAATCACCGTGATTTGGTCCACGGCAACTTGGCAAAATTAAAGCGACTTAGAAGCACGACTTAATTTTTATAAGAAAACCCTCATGAACCAAACTATATAAAACCGCCGCCGTGTAAAATATTTGCCAACAGTTTTTTCATGAAAGCAAAGAAAGAAAAAGAAAAAATAGCGGATTCAACGACTTTGCCTCCAACGGCGAAGCTCATAAAATCCGAAAACCTGTTCCCAGTTGTGGGAATTGGCGCCTCGGCGGGCGGGCTGGATGCTTTCAAGAAACTTCTGAGGGCTATTCCCGAAGACTCGGGCATGGCTTATGTGCTGGTGCAACATTTGGACCCCACCCACGAAAGCATGTTGCCCGAACTGCTGCAAAAAGTAACTAACATACCAGTTTTAGAGATAGCCGACGATATTAAAGTGCTGCCCAACCATATTTACGTGATACCCAGCAACAAGATGATGGTGGCCACGAATGGGGTTTTACTCCTATCGCCCCGGCCACCCAAAAGCAAGACCGAGCGCAACCTGCCCATTGACCTGTTTTTTACCTCCTTGGCGGAAGTACACCAAGCTCATGCTATCGGGGTGGTATTGTCTGGCACCGCATCCGATGGCACACTGGGACTGAAAGCCATCAAAGACCACGGCGGCATCACGTTTGCGCAGGATGAAGCATCCGCAGCCTACGACAGCATGCCCCATAATGCGGCAATGGCAGGCGTGGTTGACTTTATACTCCCCCCTGAAAAAATCCCGGAAAAACTCCTGGAAATTATCGGCATTATCAATGGCAATAGCGATGAGGAGGAGAACTTGCCTTTACAGGAGGAGGCGGTGTTCAAGCAAATAATTTCGCTGTTGCGCATCCGCAAGGGCACCGATTTCACCTATTACAAGCAGTCCACCATACGCCGCCGGATATTGCGCAGGATGGTGCTCAACAAAAATGAGGCGCCTGCAGACTACCTTCAACTTTTAAGGGAAAATAAACCAGAACAGGATTTATTGTTCCAAGACCTGTTGATCCCGGTAACCTCATTTTTTAGGGACGAAAAAAGCTTTGATAATTTATGCGAAGCGGTTTTTCCGCAAATCGCAAATAATAAAGCGGCCGGAGAACCCATACGGATATGGGTGGCGGGATGCAGCACAGGCGAAGAAGCCTACTCCATCGCCATTTGTTTGAAGGAATACCTTGGCGAAAACCAGCGCTTTGCGCAGATTTTTGCCACCGACCTCAGCGAGCCTGCCATCACAAAAGCACGGCACGGCATTTACACGAAAAACGAACTGAAAGGGGTAAGCCCACAGCGCCTGAACGAGTTTTTTACGAAGACCAATGGCAGTTACCAAGTGAAGAAAAACGTGCGGGATATGTGCGTGTTTGCGCTGCACAATTTTTTAAAAGACCCGCCATTTGGCAAAATGGATTTTATCAGCTGCCGCAATGTGCTGATATACATGGAGCCTTATTTGCAAAAAAAGGCGCTCACCACCTTTCATTATGCCCTGAACCCGAAAGGGTTTTTGCTGCTCGGAAAATCGGAAACCACGGGCGGGGTGCCCGACCTATTTGCCTCGGCAGCCAAGAACGATAAACTGTATTCCCGCAAAAATGCACCGGGCAAGTTCGTGCATGTGGCAAGCCAGCGGAGTGAGCAGCACTTGAACCACCCCAATGCCAACCCCAGCACCGAGCTTATCCGCACCGACTTTCAAAAAACGGCGGACGATATTTTGCTCCGCAAATATACCCCTGCGGGCGTGGTGGTAAACGAGGCGCTGGACATTGTGCATTTCAGGGGGAACACCAGCAGCTACCTGGAGCAATCGCCGGGCAAGCCTACCCACAATTTGATACAGTTGGCAAAAAACGGCTTGGCCTTTGAGCTGCGCAATATTTTGCACAAAACAAAAAAAGAAAAAGCCCCGGTCATAAAAGAAAGCATCCCGATGGAAATGAACGGCAGCCTTCGCTATGTAAACATCGAAGCCATGCCGCTGCCCAATACCATTGAACCTTATTATTTGGTGCTATTTCACGACACGGCCATTACCATCAGTAGCCCACCGTCATTGGCAGTTGGCAAAAAATCGGCCAGCAAAACCACAAAAGATGATAGGGACCTGCGCATACAACAATTGGAGCAGGAGCTTGCACAAACCCGGGAAGATATGCGCAGCATCACCGAAGACCAAGAGGCCGCCAATGAAGAACTGCAAAGCGCCAACGAAGAACTGCTGAGCGGGAGCGAAGAACTGCAGAGCCTGAACGAAGAACTGGAAACCGGCAAGGAAGAACTGCAAAGCACCAACGAAGAGCTGATAGTCGTAAACCAGGAAATGTTAGCCTTGAACGAACAGCTAACAACCGCTCGTGACTATGCCGAAGCAATCATTGTAAACATTCGGGAACCGCTGCTGGTGCTGGACAAAAAACTGCGCATAAAAACCGCCAATCATGCCTTCTATAAAACATTTCGGGTCAATGAGCTCGAAACAGAAGGTGTGTTGGTTTATGATATTGGCAACCAACAATGGGACATACCCGCATTGCGCACGCTGCTGGAAAAAATACTCCCGGAAAAGTCCGTGTTCAATGATTTTGAGGTTACGCATACTTTTACAGCGATAGGCGAGCGGGTAATGTTGTTGAATGCCCGTGAGGTAATCAACAAAAACAGTTTGGAGAAATTAATCCTGCTTTCCATTGACGATATTACCGAAAAAGTAAGTGCAAGAAAAAAAATTGAAGACACTAACAAACGTTATCATACCATACTCATGGAATCGCCATTTGCTTTTTCTATTATGAAAGGAAAAGAAATGCTGGTAACCCATGCCAATAAGCAGATAAAAGAATTTTGGGGCAAAGGCAATGATGTGGAAGGAAAAACACTGCTGCAGGTTTTACCCGAGCTTGCCGACCAGCCTTTTCCTGCAATGCTTGATAGTGTTTATACCACCGGCAAACCGGTTTACGCCAACGAAATACTTGCCCGGTTAAATCACAATGGCAAAATAGAAGAGCGGTATTTTAATATTGTTTACCAGCCACATTTTGAAGCAGACGAAACAATTTCTGGCGTAATTACCGTTGCACATGAAGTAACCAACCAAGTGCTTGCCCGCAAACAAATTGAAGATAGCAATAAGCGGTATAACATGATGGTGATGCAATCTCCATTTGCTTTTGCAGTGCTTAAAGGAAAAGACATGGTGATTACCCTTGCCAACGATAGCATAAAAGATATGTGGGGCAAAGGAAAAGAGATAGAAGACAAACCATTGCTTGAAGTTTTACCCGAGATAATTGACCAGCCCTTTCCCACCTTGCTCAATAAAGTTTATACTACCGGCATCCCTTATTATGCTAATGACAGTCTTGTACATTTGGTACGCAATGGCAAAACAGAAGAAGTATATTTTAATTTTGTTTATCAGCCTTATCGTGAAGCAGATGAAACTATTTCGGGTGTAGCCATTATTGCCACTGAAGTATCGCCGCAGGCAATTTTAAATAAAAAAATAAAAGAAAGCGAAGAACGCTTTCAGGCGGCTATTGCCGCAGTGGAAGGAATTTTATGGACCAACAATGCAAAAGGCGAAATGGAAGGAGAACAGTTAGGTTGGAGTTTACTCACCGGTCAAAGCCATGAAGAGTATCAGGGTTACGGGTGGGTTAATGCAGTTCATCCAGATGATGCACAACCTACCATTGATGCTTGGTACGAAGCAGTTAGAGAACGTACAAATTTTATTTTTAAACACCGGGTAAAAATTAAAAACGGAACGTGGAGACACTTTTCTATTTGTGCAATTCCTTTATTACATGCAGATGGGGTAATACGGGAATGGGTAGGTGTGCATACCGATATTACTGCCCAATACATGGCAGATAATGCTTTAATAGAAAGTGAAAATCGGTTTAGGCAGCTGGCAGAACTAATGCCACAAAAAGTGTGGACTGCCGATGCATATGGCAACAAGACCTATTTTAATCAAACGTTGCTCGACTACGCAGGGATGACTTTTGAAGAATTAAAAGACCGCGGGTGGGAGCAAATAATTCATCCCGAAGATTGGGAAAAAAACAAAAGGCATTGGGAGGATTCAATCAGCACTGGAAAGAGGTATGAGGCGGAAAACAGATTCCTCCGTAAAGATGGAAAGTATTTATGGCACCTTTCCCTTGCAGTCCCTTTAAAAGATGAGGATGGCAAAATAAAAATGTGGTTGGGCTCCAAAACTGAAATACAAGCGCATAAAGAACAAAAAGCAGAATTGGAAGAAGCTGTTTATAGCAGAACTATAGAGTTGGAGAAAACCAATAAAGAACTGGAGGAAAAACAACAGGAATTATTGCTTGCCAAAGAGCAATTGTTGTCTGAATATTCCCGCAGCCTGATTGAAGCCAGCCTCGACCCATTGGTAACCATTAATGCCAATGGCAAGATTACGGACATGAACAAGGCATTTTCGAGCATTACCGATATCTCGCAACAAAAACTCGTTGGCACCGACTTTAGCCTTTATTTCACAGACCCACAAAAGGCCCGTGAGCTTCAAGCAGCCGTATTTTCAAAAGGCGTTATAACGAACTACCCGCTGACCATCATAGATGGCGAACCGACCGAGGTATTGTTCAATGGCTCCATTTATAAAGATGAAAACACGAAGTTGCTGGGCGCAGTGCTAGTGGCAAGGGATATTACCGAGCAGAAAAGGGTTGAGAAAGAATTGATGGATGCAAAAGTTTTTGCAGAATTGGCAACCGAACTTTCAGAAGATGCGAAAATACAAGCCGAAAAATCTGCTAAAATGGCAAATGAAGCGGTACATGCCAAGCAGCAGTTCCTATCAAATATGAGCCATGAAATACGCACCCCCATGAATGCGATTATCGGGTTCACGAAAGTGATATTGAAAACAGAATTGTCTGCCAAACAAAAAGAGTATTTGACCGCCATAAAATTGAGCGGCGATGCACTGATCGTGCTTATCAACGACATACTTGACCTGGCCAAAGTGGATGCTGGTAAAATGACCTTTGAACAGATACCCTTCAAAATGGCAGCTTCCATCACCTCCATGATTCATTTGTTTGAGATAAAAACGCAGGAAAAGAATTTGAACTTGGTCAAAGAATATGACCCAAAAATCCCGAAAGTGCTGGGTGGTGACCCAGTACGCTTGCACCAGATTATTCTAAACTTATTGAGCAATGCCGTGAAATTCACCACAAAAGGGGAAATTAAATTGTCCGTTCGATTATTGGAAGAAGATGAATCGCAAGCAACCATTGAATTTGCCGTTTCGGACACGGGCATTGGCATATCGGCAGAGAAATTGGAACTGATTTTTGACAATTTCCACCAAGCGACGAGCAGCACAGGAAGGTTGTTTGGGGGCACCGGGTTGGGGCTTGCCATTGTCAAAAAATTGGTGGAACAACAGGGTGGAAGCATCTATGTAAAAAGCAAGGTTGATGAGGGTTCCACCTTTAGTTTTATTTTGAAATTTCAAAAAACAAAAATGGAAGTAATAGAAACAACAGCATTGTTGGAATTTGATACAGAAATCAAGAACATCAAAGTATTGGTGGCAGAAGACATGGCGCTTAACCAATTATTGATGAAAACGCTATTGGACGATTTTGGCTTCGAGCGTGACATTGTCACCAACGGAAAAATTGCAATAGAAAAACTGCAAAACAAATCGTACGATATTATCTTGATGGATTTGCAGATGCCGGAGATGAACGGGTTTGAGGCGACTGAATACATCCGCAACACCCTGAATTCCAAAATCCCCATTATCGCCCTGACTGCAGATGTAACCACCGTTGACATGGCCAAATGCAAGGCCGTGGGCATGAACGATTATATCTCCAAGCCAGTTGACGAGCGGTTATTGTACGAAAAAATAATTGCCTTGGTAAAAAAGCCAAGCCCGACTCAATACCAGGATACACAGCTGAATGAAGACCCAGAAACCCAGCCTTTAAAATATACTGACCTTACGTACCTCAGCGAGCGCACACAAGCAGACCCGTCATTGATAATGGAAATGATTTCCATTTATTTGGAGCAAACGCCGCCTATAATCACCGCCATGCGACAAAGCGCCCAAGATGAGGATTGGAGCAGTTTGTACGCTGCTGTGCATAAATTGATACCCTCCTTTTTAATTGTGGGCATTAACAACGATTTTGAAAAAATGGCAAGGGAACTACAGGAATTTGCCAGTACACGCAGTCACACTGAGAAAATCCCTGATTTGGTATTTCAACTTGAAAATGTATGCACACAAGCATGTAAAGAACTGGAAATGGCCTACAACAGCTTTAAAACATCAAGCGATGAGTAAAAATAAAATCAATATTTTCTTAGTGGATGACGATGCGTTGTTCCTGAAATCATTGGAGATTGAGTTCCTGCAACACGCCGATTTTGACATTGAGACCTACCCAACCGGTGAACTTTGCATGGAGCATCTCTCACACAGCCCAGATGTCATCATTTTGGACTATCACCTTGATGGCATCGAGAAGAATGCCATGAACGGAATACAAACTTTGGATAAAATAAAAGCTTATAATCCAGATATTCCCATTGTGATGCTCTCTTCGCAGGATAAAATTGAAGTGGCCATTGAGTGCATGCACCACCGGGCTTTTGATTATGTGGTGAAAAGCGAAACCGCCTTCATGCGCTTGCAAAAAATCATAACCACCATTTTCAAATACCGTAAAATGGAAAAGGAGTTGAGTTGGTACATGGAGCGGGCGTGAACGCTAAAGTTAGTAGGTAACTTCAAGTTACCTACTAACTTGGCTACCTTGGATTATGTATGTCCAATTTTTTAATTGATTTTCTACAATGTTCAAAAAATGGCTTTAATACCTAAACCACATATAACCCCCCTTAACATACTTTTCGCCGACGACGACGTTGACGACCGTTTCTTCTTCGATAAAGCATTGAGGGAAATACCCATTGAGAACCTGCTTAAAATGGTGAATGACGGTGAACAGCTCATGGATTACCTTTCAGGAGATTTGGCGCAGCTCCCTGATGTACTTTTCCTTGACCTGAGCATGCCCGGCAAGAGCGGGTTTGAATGTTTGGCCGAAATTAGGGAAAATCCAAAACTGAAGGACATGCCCGTAGTCATGTTTTCGACCTCCTACACGAGCGACAAGAATTACGAGCAAAGCATGATTAAAGTACTTTACAAAATGGGCGCTCAAGATTTCATCCGCAAGCCCGGTGAATTTGCAAAGCTGAAGCAGGAGATTCATGATGCGCTGGTGAAGGTGATGGGGAAGGCTCACGGTATTGAGGAATAAAAACGCTGGAATATTATCTGGCCTTGGGTCAGAGCGATTGGTAGGCGCAAGATTTCCGAAATCTTCAAGATTTCGGAAATCTCACGCCTACCCATTTGGCCCAATACCTAATTTTCGTTTAAACAAATACTACAACAATGAAAATCACACAACTACATATCCTCCTTGCTGACGACGATTTTGACGATTGCAATTTTTTTAAACAAGCATTGGAGGCATTGCCGCTGTCCACGAAGCTCAGTATCGTAAACGATGGCCAACAGCTAATGACTTACCTGGAGGAAAATTTGGAAAAACTGCCAGATGTCCTTTTCCTCGACCTGAACATGCCCCGTAAAAATGGCTTGGAATGTTTATCCGAGATAAAACGAAATCAAAAGATGAAAGACATGCCAGTCGTTATTTTTTCAACCTCCGACGATAAGCATAAAATTGACCAGGTCTTCAAATCCGGTGGGCTTGTTTATGTACACAAACCGGGTGATTTTTCTCAACTAAAGCAGGTCATTCTTCATGCGCTTCCTATTGCCGTAGAAAATACATTTTCAAAAGGCTCCTTAAAATATATCCTCAACGCATGAATATAAAACCCTTGAACATTCTGCTTGCTGACGACGACAAAGATGACCGCTTTTTCTTTAACTTGGCATTGGATGCGTTGACCATTCCTACCCAGCTTGCAACGGTTGTGGATGGAGAGGAATTAATGGAATACCTTGCCGAAAATGTTCACCAGCTTCCCGATGTTCTTTATTTGGACCTGAACATGCCCCGCAAAAATGGATTTGAATGTTTGTCGGAAATAAAGCTCAACATCCACCTGCATCTGCTTCCAGTAATCATGTTTTCGACCTCCTTTGAACAAGAAGTTGTAAACCTGCTATATCAAAATGGGGCACAATATTTCATGCGAAAGCCTGCTGAGTTTTCGCAGCTCAAAAAGATAATTCAGCAAACAGTTCAACTTATCACCCAGGAAAATAACGCACAGCCAACTAAGGAAGATTTTGTGCTCACGGTACAAAATAGTTTGGTTGTGTAATTAAAATAGGAAGCTGGATGAAAGGCTTAAATGTGAATAGCCCCGGATGAAATCGAAGATTCACGCAAGTAAATCCGGGGCTATTCACATTTAAGCCTTTCAGGCGTTTATAAGAAAGCCCTCGGGGCTGCATCATTGGCGACGTTTACTAAACCTTCAAGGTTTAGTAAACGTGAGCGACGGAATCAACAAAAAATCGAAAGCATGATTGCAATTAAAAAATCGGATGAGGATGAGCTAATCATTGCACGCAAAGAACTTGCTCTTCAAAAAGAAGAGAACAGCAAATTATTAGCAGCGCTAAGCGCCGCAAAAAAGGAACTTGCCTTTCAAATGGCGGAAAAAGGAAAAAGGGCGGAAGAGTTAAGCATTGCCAACAAGGAACTTGTTTTTCAAGTCGAGGAGAAAGGAAAACGGGCAGAAGAGTTGATCATCGCCAACAAGGAACTTATTTTCCAGAATAATGAAAAAGAAAAACGGGCGGCGGAGTTGGGCATCGCCAACAAGGAACTCGCCTTCCAGAACGAAGAGAAAGAAAAACGGGCGGCGGAGTTGATAATTGCCAACAAGGAACTTATTTTCCAGAATGATGAAAAAGAAAAGCGGGCGGCGGAGTTGGGCATCGCCAACAAGGAACTCGCCTTCCAGAACGAAGAGAAAGAAAAACGGGCAGCGGAGCTGATCATAGCCAATAAGGAACTGGTTTTCCAGAACAGTGAAAAGGAGAAGCGAGCTTCAGAATTAATTAATGCCAATTATGCCCGTAGCCTGATCGAATCAAGCCTGGACCCCCTTGTTACGATTAATGCCGAAGGAAAAATAACAGACGTAAACGAGGCTTCCATAAAGGTTACGGGTATTCCAAGGCAAAAGTTGATAGGTACTAACTTCTCCAATTATTTTACGTCCCCGGAAAAAGCGCAGAAAGGTTATTTGCAGGCTTTCGAAAAAGGTTTTGTGGCCGATTATGGATTGACCATAAAACATGAAAATGGGAAATTGACCGATGTATTGTACAATGCATCGGTTTATAAAGATGATACGGGCAAAGTGCTTGGCGTTTTTGCAGCAGCACGGGATGTTACCGAGCAGAAATGGGCAAAAGACTTGCGCATTGCCAACAAGGAGCTGGCCTTTCAGAACGAAGAAAAAGAAAAGCGGGCGGCTGAACTGGGCATCGCCAACAAAGAGCTGGCCTTCCAGAACGAAGAGAAAGAAAAACGGGCAGCGGAGCTGATCATTGCCAACAAAGAGCTGCTTGCCTTCACGTATATATCGAGCCACGATTTGCAAGAGCCATTGCGCAAAATTCAAACCTTCGTTTCGATTATACTCGAAAATGAAAATGAAAATTTGTCTGAAAATGGTAAGAACAATTTCCAGCGCATGCAATTGGCGGCCGGGCGGATGCAACAACTCATAGATGATTTGCTGGCTTTTTCCCGCATCAGTACCACCGAGCTTACGTTTGAAAAAACCGAACTCGCTTTAATCATTGAAGAAGTAAAAACCGAGCTAAGGGACACCATTCAGGAGAAACATGCAACCATCGAAGCCACCGAACTTTGTTCCGCCAACATCATCGCTTTTCAATTTCGCCAGCTCATGTACAACCTCATCAGCAATGCACTAAAATTTTCAAAACCTAAGGTACCAGCACATATCATCGTAAAGAGCAGCATTGTAAAAGGGAGCAAACTGAATAATGAAAACCTTTCCCCCGAAAAAAATTATTGCCACATCACCGTTAAAGACAATGGCATCGGCTTCGAGCCACATTTCAGCGAGCGCATCTTCGAGGTGTTCCAAAAACTCCACGGCAAAGAAGTATATGCTGGCACTGGCATTGGGCTTGCCATCGTAAAAAAAATAGTGGAGAACCACAACGGCACCATCACTGCCACCGGCGAATTGAACAAGGGGGCACGGTTTGATATTTATATTCCGGCGTAAAAAAATTCATTTTACATAACCTATTAAGGCATGAAAAACGATTCCCAAATTAAAATATTCCTAGTAGATGACGATGCATTATTTTTAAAATTGCTGGAATTTGAATACCTCCAGCAGGAAGGTTTCTTCATCGAAGCCTACTCTACTGGGGAGCTTTGTATTGAAAACTTACCGCACAACCCTGATGTAGTTGTTTTGGATTATCACCTTGATGGCATTGACAAAAACGCCATGAACGGAATGGAAACTTTGGATAAAATCAAAGCATATAATCCAAACATTCCTGTTGTGATATTATCTTCCCAGGATAAAATTGAGGTGGCAATCAAATGCGTGGACCATCAGGCTATTGATTATGTGGTGAAAAACGAATCGTCCTTCATGCACCTTCAAAATATCATTACTGCCATTTTTAATTACAAGAAAATGGAGCGGGAATTGCACCACCTTACCTCGTCCATATAATCCGTCTTCCCTTTTTTCAAACCTGCGAATAATGCAATGTTTATTGGTTTTTGTGTAATGCTATGATGGATTAAAGGGGCCACCTTTGTATTGTGAAAATTCGTTCACACCTGCCCCCGCCAAATGCGGGAATTAAAAACAAAAAAAATGAGCAAGGACAAAGGAAGTAAAGACAAAAAGAAAGCCCCGGCCAGCAAATCGGACGGCAAGATAAAAGCCGTGTCCGCCTATAAATCGGAAGGAAAGGGTGGGGTGGAGAAGCCCGGATTCGGGGTCTTAACCCCAAAACCAGGTGGCAAAGCAGCTACAAGCTCGAAGCCATAAAGCCTCGGAAGCTAATCAAAGATTGAAGTCACTAACAAGGTGTTATCTTTCAAATAGAAATGCTGGGCTTTGAAAACAAGGATGTCCTGAACCCTGCCGTAATACAGGAGGGTGATGGCGTCCAATTTTTTCAGGACAAGACATGCCATTTTATTTCTAATTTAACATAAGTATAATTATAGGATTATAGATAACGTCCTGCTACCAAGCTGACTTGATGGGAAAACGCTTCACCAAGGCCGCCGAATCCGCCATAGTCATGCGGATAAACTTACCTTCCTTGAACTGCAAAAGATTAGCTCGCTCCACAATTGTTTCCAACGGTTCGCCCTTGTCGTCCATTTTCATCCAGTGTTCGATTTCCCGCTGAACGAGGTCCTTGCTGCCGTCCATATCGTAGTCGAACAGCCAACTGCCTGTAAGTATTTGACCACCTTCGCCACCATACCATTCGGCTACCGTCACCCGGTCGGTAAAGGCATGGCGCTGTTTGTCATAGACCAGCAAAGACTGGTGCTTGAACCAGTTAAGGTGGATTCCAACGAGGCAGGCGTCGAAGCCGTTGGCTATTGAAAAACGCCCCAAGCCGTACACCATCGCTTCCTTCGGATCTGCCACATGCTCTATCTCCTGCAGCCAGGCCGTGTCGAGACTGGAAAAGAACAAATCGTTTGGAATGGTGTCGCCAGGCTTTTCTGCATCCTCGCTAATGGGCATTTCCAAATGCAAAGTATCCGCTGTTGGCATGGGCTTGAAAAAGGCCAACAAAGGCGGTTCGGCTACAGATTGAGGTTCTTTCGGTGAATGGCAGGCGGACACGCCCAATAACAGGCTGGCGAAGAAGAATATGGATTTTTTCATTAGAAATGATGGGTTTGTTATCGTTAGGTACATCAATTTTCGCTCTACTTACCAACTGGAAAGAGTCGTTTGCTGCCGAAAAGCATAGCTGCTCCCCCATTTTTTTTCCACCTAAAGTACACGTTCCCTACCCTATTTTCTGCAAATTCGAGTCATTGGCACGAATATTGAAAATTTAATATATATAAAATAAACGTAATTTTATTTAGGAGCTTTTCTGCCCTTGCTTGCATGGTTCAACAACAGGACCAAGGCGTTTGCCGCCTCAGCGCATGTACTCGAAAAGCCCCCCATCCATTTGTCTTTTCATGAGATTATATAAAGCCGTCGGGTCATTGCCCGCCGGTTTTTTTTGGTTAGATTGGTTAAATTGGGTGAATTGGGAATTTGCGCAATACCAACCAGCCAAATCCCTTTGCCTCACTCAATATCCAGCAGTACCGAGCAGCACGTCACCCCACCCTCTGCTTTTATCACCTCCGAATTGTCCACCAATAGTAGCTCGATGCCTTCTTCGGCCAGCAACAAGGCCGTGAACGGGAAGTCGGATGGATAGATGACTGTGTCGCCGATGAGCAAGGCATTGGCAGCACCGGGTTCCTCAGGGTCGGTCATTACTACATCGAAATCGGGAAAATAATCTGGGTGAACCCATTCGGGGTTTAACAGTAGGAGGTCGTCGGCCACCTGCGTCACCGCCGACTTGAGGTGGAGGCAGCCATTGCCCATGCGCACGGCTTCCACTGTATAGCCATAGGGCTTCAGGATAGCCTGCATTTGCAGCACTGCATCGGCATTGGTGCGTCCACTCAGTCCTACCCAAAGTTGCTGGCCAATGCGCAGCACGTCACCGCCATCGAGGGTGCCGGGCGCTTCGATATAGTAGATGTTTTCCCGGTAGCTTTGCAGCAGGTCTGCAATGCTGTGCACCTCGGCACGGCGGCTCTCGGCACCAGGCCTTGCAATGATCGCCAGTTCTGGCAGCACCACTGCGCAGTCCTCGACGAATACGGCATCAGGACAGTGCGGGAGTTCCTCTGCCATTTCTATCTGGCAGCCCAAGCGGCGCAGGACATCCACGTACTCTTCATGCTGCTTCTCGGCCAGCGCTATATTGATGGGCTGGCGGTCAAAATGGGTCAGTTCGCATTCGTCCATGCGGGGGCTGACTGGGCGAGTAATTGCTACCATAGTCATAAATCAATGGTTCGTGACTTTAGGGGGTATTGCAGCAAAAGTAAAAGAAAACCGGGCATGGTTCGATGAAATCCACGCCAGCATTTATTTATCAGCCCTCCCGCCGATTGCAGCGCTCCCGCCATGCTGCCTTGAACTGGGTTCGCTCCTCATCGTTCATGTTCCGCCATTTTTCCCGCCAATGCGAAGTCTTGCCGTATGGTGGCCTGCC